>NZ_JBITMV010000008.1:25295-283268 GCF_044466625.1 Micromonospora sp. NPDC049366 | reverse complement strand
TTCAACGCGAGAGTCTTCTGCGCCCGGAACGGGTCGAGAAAGGCGGTGGCGACGTCCGGGAGCAGGAGCATGTCCGACTCGTGGATCGCCTGGAAGCCCCGGATCGACGACCCGTCGAAGGCCAGGCCCTCGGTCAGGAGGTCGTCGTCCACCGACTCGACCGGCAGGTTGAAGTGCTGCATCACGCCGGGGAGGTCACAGAAACGTACGTCGACGAACTTCACGTCCTCGTTCTTGAGGTATCGCAGCAGTTCCTCCGTGTTGGCGAACACAGGCCCTCCCGGCAGCGCTGATCGTTCCTGGCCCCGCATCGACACGGCGGACACGGTCGGCCGACGCACCCTCGCCCCCGACCGTACGACGGCCCGCCGGACCGGGCCGTCGATTCGCCCAACTGGGCGGGACCCGGGTGCCGCCGGTCGGCGGGCGGCCTCGGCGGCAGCGCTCAGGCCCCGCCGAGGCGGGCCTCGCGCCGGGGGAGCGGGCCGACGTCCGAGCGGCGGCCCGGACGCAGCGCGGCGTGCCGTTGCCCGGGCGGGCAACCATCGGGCGTCGTGGCCGCGTAGGAGGGAGGCAGGCCCGGCGAAGGAGGACGGTTGACCGACCGAACGGAATACGACCGCTTCGTGGTGGAGCGGTCCACCCGGCTGCTGCGGTTCGCGTACCTGCTGACCGGTGACTGGGCGGCCGCCGAGGACCTGTTGCAGACCGCCCTGGTCAAGGTCTGGTTCGCCTGGGCGCGGGTGCGCGGCGACGCCGAGGCGTACGTGCGGCGCACCATCGCCAACACGTACGTCTCCTGGCGTCGACGACGGTGGACGGGTGAGATCCCGCAGACGGTGCCGGACCGCCCCGACGGGCCCGACCGGATGACCGAGTTCGTCGAGCGGGACGCGCTGTGGCGGATGCTTGCCGAGCTGCCCCGCCGGCAGCGAGCCGTCCTCGTGCTGCGCTACTTCGAGGACCTGACCGAGGCGCAGGTCGCCGAGACGCTCGGCATCAGCGTCGGCACCGTCAAGAGCCAGGCGAGCAAGGGCCTGGCGAAGCTGCGCACCTCTGCCGCCCTCAGTGACCGGAAGGAGCTCGTCCCATGACGTACGAAGAGGAGCGCCTACGCCGCATGCTGGCGGAGCGGAGCGAGGAGGTCCCCGCCGAGGTGAACCGTCTCGACGTGCTGCACCGCCGGATCGCCCGGCAGCGGCGCGTCCGGGCCGGCGGCGCCGTCGCCGCCGTCCTGGTGGCGGCCACGTCGGTGTCGCTCGGCGTGGCCGCGGTCCGGCCGGACCGGCCGGTGCCACCACCGCAGGCGGCGGCGTCCGCGCCGGCACCGTCGCCCACGGTCACCGCGAGTCCGACGCCAACCCCCGCCGACGACCCACTGCCGGAGTATCTCCGGGGGCACCACCGGGTCCTGGTACGCGAGCTGACGCTCCCGAAGCGGCCCACCCTCACCTTCACCTTCACACCCGACAGCGCGGACTTCATGCTGGGGCTCGAGTGCGACGACCGGCTTGCCACCGTCACCGGGCGTGGTCCGTCCGATCACCTGATCGAGGTCACCGTCAACAAGCGGGTCATCGGCACCGGCGACTGCTCCTCGTCGACGATGCCGGGCCCGGCGCTCGTCGACGCCCAGATGAACGGGCACTACCGGAAGTGGAGCGACATCGGGGTGCGGGTGGGGAAGCCGGTGGCCGTCAGCGTCCGGGTCGGGAAGCCGGTGCAGAAGTCGGACGGCGAGCTGCGTCCGGGTGACGCGAGCAAGCTCGCCGGCGTGCTGACCGTCGGCGTCTACGACCCGGTGCCCTTCGAGAAGTTCCCCCTGCCGGACCGACCGGCCCAGCTGGTCGACCTCGACGCGGTCGAGGTGGCCCCCGGACGCGGGGGCTTCCCGGACGGGCTCGGCCGGATCGACTCCCGCACCGAGCCGTCGCCGAACGGCAGGTTCGAGCGTGAGGTGGTCATGCCGCTCCAGCTCGACATCCGCATCTGTGTGGTGGCGCCCGGCCGGATCCGGGTGCTGGTCGACGGCAAGGAGGTCGAGCGCCAGGCGTTCTACGACTGGACCGGCGAGTGCGTGGCGGGTAGCGCCCTGGCCCGGGAGTACGACCTGCCTCCGTCGTTCAAGGTGTCCGCGAAGACGGGCGAGAAGGTGCGGGTCACGGTCATCGCCGACAGCTTCACCGCCCCCGGCTGGCGCGTCGGCTTCAACAGGAGCGAGATCTACTGACCTCAGTCGCGGCACCAGGGCGCCCGATCCGTGCACCGACACGGGTCGGGCCCGGTCAGTCGAGCCAGACCACGATCCCGGTCATGCTGTGGAGCACCGCCGCGACGCCGGCCCGGATCGCGGCCGCGCACCGCTGCGCGGTGAACGACGCCGGGTCGTACGTCGAGGACATGCCGAGGCCCTCGCCGCGGAACGACGCGCCGGACCAGTCGACGGCCGTGACGTTGTGCGTCGGCTCCGCCAGCTCCGCGCCCACCACCAGGAACTGCTGGTCCAGGTGGTTGGCGGTGACCAGCGCGAGCGGGTCGACGAGGTCGTTGCCGGCGCTGACGATGAGGTCCGGACCCATGTCCATCGCCTTCACGATGCCGGGCACCGGGTCGCCCCGGTCGGCGACGACCGTACGCAGGTCGACGTCCTCGTCGTCGGCCCACTCCTTGACCGCCGTCACCAGCGCCTTGGTCGGGGCGTCGTCACCGACGGTGAGTAGCACGACACGGTAGTCCTTGGACGGGTGGACGCCGCTCCACGAGCCGGGTCGCGGCGTGACCGTCCCCTCCGGGACGGGCGGCGCGGAGGGGTCGACGAACCCGGGACCGAGCGAGCCGACTGGGGTGGGTGCGGCGTGTGGTTTCGACCAGTCGCTGCCGGAGTTGCATCCGGCGAGCAACGCGGTCGCGGTGGCCAGCACGGCAACGGCCCGAAGCGGGCGGCGCATGGTCATCGTCTTCTCCCAGGTGACGGCGGAAAACGCGCGTACGCCTTCCGGCCCCAATTCCTATCCCAATTCCCGCGATCCCTGATCGGCGGGTGGGTGCTTCAGCGGTTTGTTCTCCAGTGGTTCGCCGACGGTGGGGCTCCCGTTCACCCATGCCGTGCACCGTTCACTGGCCAAAACTGAGGGAGCAGCATGTCAGGTCGAGTCAGCCGTACCGTTATCGTCGCCGTCGTCGGATTCATCGCCGCGGCGTTCGCCGTTCTGGGTGCCGGCCCGGCGTATGCGCACGGCTTCTCATCGACGGTTTTCGCGGACATCGCATCGGGAGACGAGAATCACGTCCGGACGGCGCTGGAGCTCGAATACGACCTTCTCGTCGTCTCTGTCGCCGACTACGAGGACGACGATCCGCTCTTCCAAACCGGGACCGCCGCGTTCGAAGACGGCGACACCACGGCGCAGGCGGCCGCGCTCAACAGCCACCGGCGGACGGTCCTGGACTACGTGTCGGAGCGCTTCTCGGTGACCTCCGGTGACGGGCCCTGCACGGCCAGCCAGGTCGGCGACGTGGCGATGGGCGCGCGGGAGGGGGTGCCGTACGCCCGGCTGGTGCTCGACTGGGCCTGCCCGGCCGGCGCCGACGAGCACGAGGTGCGCAGCGGGCTGTTCCCCGATGCCGAGGAGTACGTCAAGGGCACCAAGACCATCGTCACGTACGACCTGGACGGTCGGACGGGCAGCGCCGCGCTCGACGCCGGCAACCCGTCCTTCTCCACCGGGCAGTCGTGGTACGAGCGGTTCCGCGAGTTCTTCGTCCTCGGCGCCGAGCACCTGCTCGGCGGCATCGACCACATCCTCTTCCTGCTGGCGCTGATCGCCGGCTCCCGGCGGCTGCGGGAGATCGTGCTCGCGGCGACCAGCTTCACCCTCGCGCACTCCGTGACGTTCATGCTCGCCGCGCTCGGCCTGGTCGACGTGCCCGCGGCGGTCGTCGAGCCGGTCATCGCCCTGTCCATCGCGGTGGTCGCCGGGTGGCATCTGTGGCGGCTCTGGCGGCGCGGCGACCACGCCACCGACCTGGAGACCACGCGCGGCGGACACTTCAGCCTGGACCGGGCCGGCTGGATCCGCCTCGGAATCGTGTTCTGCTTCGGCCTGGTGCACGGTCTGGGGTTCGCCGGCGCGCTCGGCATCGACCAGGCGTGGTCGTGGACGCTGCTGTGGTCGCTGCTGGTGTTCAACGTCGGCATCGAAACCGTTCAGTTGGCCATCATCGGCGTGGTCTTCCCGCTGCTGATCGTGTTGCGTCGCACCTATCCGCGAGTCGGCCTCTGGCTCACCGGCGCGATTGCTGCCGGCGTGTCCATTATGGGGCTGATCTGGTTCTTCCAGCGGCTGTTCGCATCCTGAGGTGCGTGCAGGTCTTCCGGGAAGTGCACCCGCCTGCAAGATCGCATTAACTATCGGTTCACCGAGCGGGGAAAGCGTGAGCATGCCTTTTCCGTTGCCTCGGGAAAGCTTCCGTACCCCATCGAAAAAAGGAAAGTAGTCGATGGAATTCAGCAAGACGCGAGCCTCCGGGCTTGTGCGTCGCCGCGTGGCCGCAGGGGCCACCGCGGGGGTCCTGGGCCTGGCGACGGCCATGGGCAGCGGTTTCTGGGCCGCCGCCAGCGCCGCCGACACCGCCACGCTCAGCGGCATCGTCCTCGGCGTGGGCGCCAACGAGACGCAGCGCATCGTGACCTGGTACTCGTCGGCCGACACCGCCCAGAAGATCCAGGTGGCGCCGACCGCCGAGATCGTCAACGGCGAGTTCCCGGCCACCGCCGTCACCTTCGACGCGGTCGGCGCGGCGAACACCTCCACCACCGGGTTCAACCGGCACGCCACGATCACCAACCTGAAGGAGAACACCGGGTACTCGTACCGGGTCGGCTCCGAGGGCAACTGGTCGCCGGCGTACTCGTTCAAGACGCAGGACTTCGAGGGCGACTACGACTTCCTGTTCTTCGGCGACCCGCAGATCGGCGCCTCCGGCGACATCGCCAAGGACCAGGCGGGCTGGGCGGAGACGCTGCGCTACGCCACGGCGGCGAACCCGAACATCGAGATGCTGGTCTCCGGCGGTGACCACGTCGAGTCGGCGAACAACGAGGCCCAGTGGACCGCGTTCCTCGCCCCCGACCAGCTGCGGCAGTACCCGGTCGCGGCCACCATCGGTAACCACGACGTCGGCGGCAAGTCCTGGGAGCAGCACCACTTCACCCCGAACACGGACCGCTCGTCCCAGTACTACAGCGGCGACCAGAACACCCGCTCCGGCGGCGACTTCTGGTACATCTACAAGGACGTGCTGTTCGTCGACATCAACAGCAACAGCTACGCCAACCCGAGCGACGGCTCGCTGGGCGGCGACGCGGCGCACGTCGCGTACGTCACCGACGTCATCAAGAAGCACGGCTCCGCGGCGAAGTGGAAGGTGCTCGTCTACCACCACTCCATCTACTCGCCGGCCAGCCACGCCACGGACGGTGACAACGTGCAGCGGCGGAAGGACTTCACCACCGCCTTCTCCGACCTCGGCGTCGACATGGTGCTGCAGGGGCACGACCACAGCTACTCCCGCAGCTACTCCATCAAGAACGGCCAGAAGGAGAACCCGGCCGAGCAGCCCGGCGCGGCCGAGGTGTTTCCGGGTCCGGGCGGCGTCATCTACGTGACGGCGAACTCGGCCTCCGGCTCCAAGTACTACGACATCAAGAAGCCGAACGCTGCCGAGGCGGGCAAGCCGCACGGCAACGGTCCGGACCCGCTGGACCCGAACAAGTACTGGTACAACTCGGTCCAGAACCAGGAGCACGTCCGCAGCTACGTCAAGGTCGGCGTGAAGGCGGACAAGCTGGTCGTGGAGAACATCCGCAGCGGCACCTGCGCGGCCCCGAACGCGGCCGTCGAGAAGGGCCTCTCCTGCGTCAACACCCCCGACGGTCAGCCGGTCGGCTCGATCGTCGACAAGGTGACGGTGCACCCGTACCACGGCAACGGCCAGGACATCCAGGTCAACGTGCCCACCGCCGCCGGTGAGTTCGGCTGGACGATCGACGGCTACAACGGCCTGGTGAACCTGGGCACCGCCCAGGAGCACGACGGCTGGTACTTCGGCGCGACCGGTTCGATCAACCCGATCGTGGTGTCGGACAGCCGCTTCTCGCTCGCCCCGTGGTCGATCTCGGCCAACGTGAGCGACTTCAAGGACGGCGACAAGACCTTCTCCGGCGCCTACCTCGGTTGGTCGCCGAAGGTCATCGCGACCGGTGCCGGCGCCCAGGCCGGCGCGGCCGTGCAGTCGGGCTACGACGACCAGGGTCAGGGCCTCGCGGTCTCCCGTGGTCTCGGTGCGGCCGACCAGGGCCACGCCCGGGGCAAGGCCACGCTCGGCGCCGACCTCGACCTCAAGTTCCCGAACGAGGTCGCCAAGGGTAGCTACCGCGCCACCCTCACGATCACTGCCCTGAGCAGCTGATCGGACGTTCTGCCGGGTGGGGTAGGCGCCTTCGGGCGCCTACCCCGCCACCCGTTTCGGACCTCCCCAAGATCACTCAAGGACCAGAGATGCACGCGCCCACCACGCGCTGGACGACCCGGACCACCACGCTGCTCCGCACGACCGCCCTGTCCCTGCTCGCCGCCCTCGCGGTCGTCGGTGTGAGCGCCGGCCCCGCCGTGGCCGCGGACGGCGACGTCGCCTGGACGGTCCGGACCGACTCCAACAGCTACGGCGCGAACCGGTCCAGCTTCAGCTACACCGTCAACCCCGGCGGCACGATCGAGGACGGCATGGTCGTCGCCAACCGCGGCCCGGTCCCGCTGAACCTCACCGTGTACGCGGCCGACGGCTTCACCACCGACGCCGGCCAGCTCGACCTGCTGACCCGGGACAAGAAGTCGGTCGCGATCGGCGCCTGGGTCAAGTCGGGCACCGGCAGCGTCACCATCGCACCGGGGAAGACGGCCACCGTGCCGTTCACGGTCAGCGTGCCGGCCAACGCCACGCCCGGCGACTACGTCGGCGGCATCCTCACCTCCCTGACCCAGCCCGACCAGGCGGAGGGCATCAACGTCGACCGCCGCCTCGGCATCCGGATCAAGCTCCGGGTCGGTGGTGCGCTGAAGCCGAGCCTCGCGATCGAGGACCTGCACGTCGACTACGACGGGACGTGGAACCCGTTCGGTCGGGGCGACGCGACCATCACGTACAAGATCCACAACAGCGGCAACGCCGCCCTGTCGAGCAAGCAGCAGGCGTCGGTCTCCGGCCCGTTCGGTCTGCTGCGCACCAAGGCCGGCGACGTTCCGAAGTCGCCGGAGCTCCTGCCCGGCGAGAGCTGGACGGTCACCGTCGGGGTCAAGGACGTCAGCCCTCTGTTCCGGCTCGCCGGGACCGCCACGCTCACGCCGCTGCTCAGCGACGCGTCGGGCTCGGTGACCCCGCTCGACGAGGTGACGGACACCGCCCACACCTGGGTCGTCCCGTGGGCCCTGCTCCTGCTGGTCGTCGTGCTCGTGGCGATCGCCGTCGTGGCGATCCGTCTCGCCCGCCGCAACCGCACCGCGCGCAAGCAGCGCGAGGACGCCCGCGTGCAGGAGGCCGTCGCGCAGGCGCTCCGCGGCGGGAACGCCTGACCACTGCCTCGATGACGGGCGCCCCGGCGGGGGCTGGCCGAGGACATCACCGCGAGCCCTGTCGAGCTGCCCCAGATCTGGGGCAGCTCGACAGGACGCGAACGGCCCGGCGGTCCGCCGCGCGGCCGGGCCGTTCACCGCGCGGCCCGGGCCGCCTGCCGTGCGGGCCGCGCCCGGCCCGCGCGGCAGCTCAGCGGAGGGCGTTGCCGTGCGCGTCGGCGCTGCGGTCGGCGCCGTGCGATCTGCCGTGCGGCTTGCCGTGCGACTTACCGGGGGAGCGCACCCCGTTCACCGCCGACGTGTCGTACGCGAACGTGATCACCGCCGTGGCGAGCGCGTCGGCGTTGACGTCGAGCGCGTACGTGTTGACGTTGCCGTAAAGGCGGTACTGCGAGCGCAGTTGGGCGTAGAGCGCGGCGTCCGCGCCGTCCGCGATCGGCCGAAGGCTGTCGCAGGGGTCGTGGTAGCAGGGGTCGTACTGCGCGCCCTCCACCCCGCCGTACTTGGCGACGTCCTCGGCGGTCTTGAGCACCTCGGCGCCGGTGAAGAGCCCGCCGGCGGGCACGCCCACCGCGATGAACGGGCCGTCGTCGGACCGGCCGGTGAAGTCGGCCGCGTTGGTGGGCAGGCCGCGACGGGCGAAGAACGACTCGAAGACATCCTCGATCTGGGCCGAGCCCTCCGGGCCCGGGCCGGCGCCGGTCTGCGCCGAGTCGTCGCCGTCGTAGACCCCGAACACGTAGTTCGGTGAGCCGATCATGTCGAAGTTCAGGTAGAGCGCCAGGTCGTCGACCTGCTCGGCGGTGAGGCTGTTGACGTAGAAGGTCGACCCGACGAGGTTGGCCTCCTCGGCGCCCCACCAGGCGAACCGCACCCGGTTGTTGCTCTTCACCTTCGCCATCTGGAGGGCGACCTCCAGCAGCGCCGCGCTGCCCGTGCCGTTGTCGTTGATGCCGGCGGTGTCCGGCTCCGAGTCCAGGTGCGCCCCGGCCATCACCACGTTGTCGGCGCGTCCGGTGCGGCGCTCCGCGATGACGTTCTCCGTGGCGCGGATCTCCGAGGTCGTGTCGGCGGTGATCCGCACGGCGAGGTCCGCCGTGGCGGCGAGCTGCTCGCCGAGGTAGTAGGAGACCGACACGGCGGGAATCCCCACCGGGTTGCCGAGCGTGCCGGCGAACAGCGCGTACCGGTCGACGTTCGTGACCGGGTCGCCGTCGCCCTGGTTCATGAGGATCGCGCCGACCGCGCCGGCGGCCTCGGCGTTGGTCACCTTCTGCCCGAACGGGCAGCCGCCCCGTTGCACCAGCACGATCCGGCCGGTCACCGCCGACGGGAAGTCCGACGCCTCACAGCCGGACGTCGAGGTGCGCGGCGGGGTGAGCGCCAGGTCGACCGGCACGACCGACGCCGTGACGTCGCCGGCTCCGGAGAAGTCCATCAGGTCGTAGTCGGTGCCGGCGACGTACCCGGTCGCCGGGGGCGGGGCGGTCCGGGCGAAGGACGACCCGAACTCCTCGAAGAAGTTGAACTCGAACGGCTGCCGGGTGACGGTGTAGCCCGCCTTCTTCAGCTTCCCCGCCACGTAGTCGGCGCTGGCGTCGTATCCCGGCAGGCCGGAGCCGCGGTTGCCGCCGTGGGCGTCGGCGATCTTCTGGAAGGCGTCCAGGTGGCGGAGCACCCCCTTCAGGGTCACCGCCTTCGTGAGCCTCTTCGCCGAGTTGTTCTGGGCACCGGCCTGCGCCGGGGTGACCAGCGTCAGCGATCCCACCAGGGTCGCCGCCACCGTCGCGGCCAACGCCCGTCTGACTCGTGCAGACACCACGGTGTGTCCTCCTCACCGCTGCGGCGTCCGGCCCCCGCGCCCCCGTGCCGGACGAGATCGACAGTCGCACAGACAGACAAAGATCAATATCGACGTTCGGTCAGAGCGTCCGTCCGAGCGGGCCGGGGTGGGGTGTCGGCAGGGGTCAGGGCAGGGACGCCGGCACGGGGGCCGGTGCCGGCGCCTGCGCCTTCATCCTCAGCCGGCGGTTGACGAACCGCTGGGCCGGACGTTCCCAGAGGAGGTGACAGGCCGCCGCCACGGCGGTGATGAAAGCGACCAGGAGCACCATCCGGCCGGCGTACGCCAGGAAGCCGCCGTTCGCCCACGACTCGGCGTCCAACGCCTGCATCAGCGGACGGTGCACGAGGTAGAAGGCGAACGAGACCTCGCCGAGGAACACGGTGACCCGGGCGCCGAGGAAACGGCTGAGCACCGACCGCGGGTAGAGGCTCAGGCCGAGGAAGAGCAGCACCGCCGGCAGCACCCACATCGCGTCGTAGCTGACGTAGTAGCGGGAGCGGTCGGGCCAGGCCATGAGCAGCAGCGTCGCGGCGAGCGGCACCCAGGTGAGCAGCGGCGACAGCAGGCCGTCACGGGTAGCCGACGGGGACCACGAGCGTCGGGCGCGGCGCAGCAGCAGCGCCGCCACCATGCCCAACGCGAAGTCCCCGAGCCGGGTGGCCGGCATCCGGTAGAGCCAGCGGTGGGCGCTGGACGGATCGGTGGCGGGCAGGCCGTACCGGAAGTGGTGGAACACGGCCGCGGCCGCGAAGACGGCGACGACCAGGGTCACCGCCACCGCGACGAGCGCCCTGGTGTTGTCGGCGATCGGGCGCAGCGCCAGGGCCAGCAGTGGGAAGCAGGCGTAGAGGAAGAACTCGACGCCGATCGACCAGCCGGGCGGGTTGATGCCGTACGCGATGACGAGCGACGGGTGCCAGGACTGCACCGCGAACAGGTGGTGGATGAACCGGATCGGGTGGGAGCCGTGGTCGACGGCGACCCAGACCACCACGAGGACCAGCAGGTAGAGCGGATAGACCCGGGCCAGTCGACCGACGGCGTAGTTCCAGGTGCCGCCCAGCGTCGGTCGGGCGGCACCGTCGAAGTAGTTCAACGCGATGACGAAGCCGGACAGGAGAAAGAAGAACGTGACTCCGTTGCTGCCCGCACCCATGATCCGGGCGATCGGCTCGGGCAACGCGTCGTGCGGTGCGGAATGGTGGAGGAAGACGGCGAGAGCAGCGAACCAGCGTAGGCCGGTCAACGCGGGGACGTGCAGCCGACCGGTGGTCGGAGCGGGCGTGGATGTCATTTCTTCCTCCAGTTCCGCGCCAGGCTATAGCACGGGGAGGCAATTCCACGGCCCCGCCGAAATGGGTGCGACGCACCATTCGACGAATGGGGAACCGCGATTTTTTCGGCTGTTCACCGACCATTGGTGGCGCGGTTAACCGTCCTGTCCCGCCACGAATCCCGGGGCCGTCCTCCGTGGGGTGACGGAGGGCGGCCCCGGGAGCGGGCAGGTCGGGTCAGCCGACCGAGGCGGGGAACCGTTCCCACACACGGTGGGCGGCCATCAGTTGACGGACGGCCGTGAAGACGTCGCTCGCGTCGGCGCCGGTGACCACGCCCGGCGTGCCGCTGACGCCGGCCGCATGGAGCACGCCCACGCCGCCACCCCACGCGCCGAGCGCCTTCGCGTGCCGCCACGCCTCGTCGACCAGCAGCAGCACGCGGGGATCCACGGCCGCCGTGTCCGCCGCGCCGGCCTTCGCGTCCCGGGCCGGCAGCGCGTCCGGCGCCGGGGGCGGTGCCGCGGCGAGCAGCACCGCGTCGAACTCGACCGACCGGGCGGTGGCGAAGGTCCGCTGCACCGGCAGGCCGTCGACCTCGCCGCCGTGCGGGCCGATCAGGAGGGGCACCATGCCGGCGGAGGTCACCGCTCGGCGCACCTGGTCGACGTCCCGCAGGTCCGCGTCCGGGGCGACGACGATGCCGACCGTCCGGCCGTCGACCGGCCACTCCCGACCGACCTGGGAGAGTGCGGGGCTGGGTGTGACGTCGGCGAGCGGCACGGTCGGCTCGGGCGCGGGCAGCCCCAGGCCGGTGGCCACCTCCCGGCACAGCACCGGGTCGATGTTCGCGAGGCACCGCAGCTGGCGTTCCCGGATCGCCTGGTGGTAGCACTTGCCGAGTTCGAAGGTGTAGGCCCGGATGATGTGCTCCCGCTCGACCGGCGACATGCTCTGCCAGAAGAGCCGGGCCTGGCTGTAGTGGTCGTCGAACGAGGCGGGCGCGGCACGCACCTTGGGGGCCTCGGCGACCGTGACCGGCACGTCGACGAAGGCGTTCTCGGTGTCCCCGGCGGGGAAGGGGTTGCCGCCGTCGAGCGAGTTGGGCCGGTAGGGCGCGACCCCGGCGTGCACGGCGTGCTGGTGGAAGCCGTCCCGCAGCATGTCGTTCACCGGCGCGTGCGGTCGGTTGATCGGGATCTGCGTGAAGTTCGGACCGCCGAGCCGGGTCAGCTGCGTGTCGACGTACGAGAAGAGACGCCCCTGCAACAGCGGGTCGTTCGTGACGTCGATCCCCGGCGGCAGGTGGCCGACGTGGAAGGCGACCTGCTCGGTCTCGGCGAAGAAGTTCCGCGGCGTACGGTTCAGCGTCAACCGCCCCACCGCCTGCACCGGGGCCAGCTCCTCCGGCACGATCTTCGTCGGGTCGAGCAGGTCGATGCCGGCGAAGGTCTCCTCCGGGGTGTCCGGGAAGACCTGGATGCCCAGTTCCCACTCCGGGTACGCGCCCGCCTCGATCGCGTCGTACAGGTCCCGGCGGTGGAAGTCCGGGTCCACGCCGCCGAGCAGCTGCGCCTCCTCCCAGGTGAGGGAGTGGACGCCGAGCTTGGGCTTCCAGTGGAACTTGACCAGCGTCGTCGCGCCGGTGGCGTCGACCAGCCGGAACGTGTGGACGCCGAAGCCCTCCATGGTCCGGTAGGAGCGCGGGATGCCGCGGTCGGACATGTTCCACATCGTGTGGTGCTGCGCCTCGGTGTGCAGCGACACGAAGTCCCAGAAGGTGTCGTGGGCGCTCTGGGCCTGTGGGATCTCCCGGTCCGGGTGCGGCTTGCCGGCGTGGATGACGTCGGGGAACTTGATGGCGTCCTGGATGAAGAAGACCGGGATGTTGTTGGCGACCAGGTCGAAGGTGCCCTCCGTGGTGTAGAACTTCGTCGCGAAGCCGCGGGTGTCCCGGACGGTGTCGGCGGAGCCGCGCGACCCGAGGACCGTGGAGAAGCGTACGAAGACGGGGGTCTCCCGGCCCTTCTTGAGGAAGTCGGCCCGGGTGACGGCCTCGGCGGTGCCGTAGCCGGTGAACACGCCGTGCGCGCCGGCGCCCCGCGCGTGCACGACCCGCTCGGGGATCCGCTCGTGGTCGAAGTGGGTGATCTTCTCCCGCAGGTGGTGATCCTGGAGGAGGACCGGACCGCGCGGCCCGGCCTTGAGTGAGTGGTCGGTGTCGCGCAGTCGCGCACCGTTGGCGGTGGTGAGGTACGCGCCCTGCTGCCCCATCGCGGTGGCGGGCGCGTCGGTCTCCGCGCCGGTCGGCGTACGCGTCTGCGGGGCGCCCTGTTCCTTCTTCGGGGGCAGCGGGTCGTGTGGGGTGGTCGGTTCGTCGACGGTCGGCGGGGCGCTGCCGGGCGCACCGGGTGCGTCCGGGCTCAGGGCGTCGGCCATCTTGCCCGCGGCGGCTTCGACGACGTCCTTGACCGCCTTGGCGGGTGTACGGGATTCCACTGAACGAATACCTCCAGGGAGCGGCTGAGCAGGCTTTTTCGCCGTACCCCAGGTCGGGTCGGCGAAACCGGACCGCTGCGCTCCGTGGTGCTGGCGTCCACAGTCGCCGATCGGTGGCGTCCGGCGAACACCGGTGGACTGATGCCCCGCGAGGTCGTTAGCTCGTAATTTACGAATTAATATTGACACCCTGTTCTCACGCATGCAAGATCCTGGAAACACAGCTCAGGAGTGCCGGCGGTGCCGCTCCACCCTTCCGCGCCGCCGGCCCGTGGCGTCCGCCCGTCCCCGGCAGCAAAGGATTCCAGTGTGAAACGACCTGTGCTCACCGCCGTCCTGGCCCTCACGGCCGGTCTGCTGACCGCGCCCGCCCCGGCCCAGGCCGCCCCGGCGGCCACCCCGGGCGCCGGCACCGGGACGGCACCCTCGCAGGTGCTCAGCCCCACCCCGTACCAGGGGTGGAACACCTACTTCGGTCTCGGCGGCAACTTCTCCGAGCAGTCCGTACGCGAGGTGGCCGACGCCCTCGTGGATCGGGGCCTGGCGAAGGCCGGCTACGACATCGTGTGGCTCGATGGTGGCTGGCAGGACCCGGAGCCGCGCACCGCGGCCGGTGACCTGCAGGCCGACCGGACCCGCTTCCCGAACGGGCTGAAGCCGCTGGTCGACTACATCCACGGCAAGGGCCTGCGGGCCGGCATCTACACCGACGCCGGGCCGTACATCCCCGGCAAGTGCGGCCTCGGCAGCGGCGGTGGCTACTACCAGCGCGACGCCGACCAGTTCGCCGCCTGGGAGTTCGACGCGGTGAAGGTCGACTTCCTCTGCGGCATCGCCGCCGACCTGGACCCGAAGACCGTCTACACCGAGTTCGCGCACGCGCTGCGCAACAACGCCAGCGGACGCCCGATCATCTTCAACCTCTGCAACCCGGTGACCTCGCCCGACTGGGGCAACTACCCGGAGGAGCAACAGTCCACCTACTCGTGGACCTACGCGCCGGCCATCGCCCAGTCGTGGCGGACGTACACCGACGTGGGCTTCGTCGGCGACATCAAGTTCAAGGACGTGCTGCGCAACTACGACGCGAACGCGCGGCACCCCGAGGTCGCCGGGCCGGGGCACTTCAACGACCCGGACTACGTTGCCCCCGAACTCGGCATGACCGACGAGGAGTTCCGTACGCAGATGTCGCTCTGGGCGGTGGCCGCCGCGCCGCTGGTCATCGGCAGTGACGTCCGCAAGCTCAGCCAGACCTCCGTCGACATCCTCGCCGACGCCGACATGCTGGCGATCAACCAGGACCGCGCGGGCGTCCAGGCCGTCCGCGTCGGCCCGGCTGGCACGACCGAGACCTGGGTGAAGCGGCTCGCCGACGGCGGCCGGGCCGTCGTGCTGCTCAACCGGGGCGAGAGCCCCACCGTGCAGACCACCACGGGCGCGAAGATCGGCCTGTCCGGCACGCGGTTCACGGTGCGCAACGCGTGGACCGACCAGGTCACCGAGAGCGCCGGCACGATCAGCGCGGCGGTGCCCGCCCACGGCGCGGCGCTGCTGCGCGTCACCCCGGCGCGCGCGCTGCCCGGCGTTCCGCACGTGACCGCCGGCCTGCCGACCGTCACGACGGTGGGCGGCGCCGCCTCGCCGGCGAACGCCACCCCGGTGCTCGCCGGCGGCGACGAGGCGCGGGTCGAGGTCGCGGTGCGCAACGACGGGCTGCTGCCGGTGTTCACGCCGCAGGTCACCCTCGCGACGCCGGCCGGCTGGACCGTCCGTCCGCTGGGGACGGCGCCCCGGCTGCTCACCCCGGGCGGCCACGGCACCTTCGCGTTCACCGTGACGCTGCCCCTGTCCGCCACCGCGGGCACCGCGTCGCTGGCCGCCACCACGTCGTACGAGGTGCTCGGCCACGGCCGGCTGACGCAGCGGTCGACGTCGAGCCTGATCATCGCCCCGGTGCCGCCGGACGGGAACGTGGTGCTGTCGCACCACACCTGGATCAGCGCCACCAGCGGCTGGATGAGCCCGACCGTCGACCTCAGCGTCGGCGGCTGGTCGCCGATCACCATGCTCGGCCAGGTTCACCCGACCGGCCTGGGCGTCGCGTCCCCGTCCACGGTCCGCTACTACCTGGGTGGCCGGTGCAGCCGGCTGACCGCTCTCGTCGGCATCGACGACGCGGTCAACAACGTCGGCCCCGAGGGCGGAACGGCCACCTTCCAGGTGGTCGGCGACGGCAAGGTCCTCTTCGACAGCGGCGTGGTCACCCGCGAGGCGACGCGCCCCGTCGACGTCGACCTCTCCGGTGTGCGGGTGCTCGACCTGGTGGTGGGTGACGCCGGCGACGGCGGCTACAACGACCGCGCCAACTGGGCGGGCCTGAACGCCGCCTGCTGAGACGGGCGACGGCCGCACCCCGCTGACCGGGGTGCGGCCGTCACGGCGTACCGCCTACTGGCCGGCGGGCAGCGGCCCGGTCTCCGGCGGCGTGGTCGGCGAGTCCAGCCACGCGTCGATCAGCGCGGTGAAGTCGTGGCCGGTCTTCTTGTTGACGTACGCGGTGAACGACGCCCGGGTCTGCTGGGTGTGCAGGTTCTCCTGGACCCAGCCGCGCGCGAGCTCGAAGAACCGCTCGTCACCGAGGGCCTGGTGCAGCTGCCGCAGCATGGCGGCGCCGCAGGTGTAGACGTTCGTGGCGCCGAACTCGGCCGGCTTCGGGTCGGCGGGTGGCCCGTACTGCTTGCGGTAGACCCCGTCGAGTTCACGGCTGGAGCGCACCAGGTCGGCCTCGGTGAACCCGAACGTGTCCCGCGAGTAGAGCTGCTGGACGTAGAGCGCCCAGCCCTCGTTGAGCCACATGTCCCGCCAGTCGGTGAGGGTGACCGCGTCGCCGAACCACTGGTGCGCGTACTCGTGCAGAGTGTTCTTCTGAAAACTCTCGGTGCCGCGCTCGGCCATCCCGCTGCCGAGGGTGATCAGCTGCTGGGTCTCCATCGCCGACGGCGAGTCGACCATGACGGCGCCGGCGGAGTCGAACGGGTACGGCCCGAACTTCGTCTCCATCCAGTCGAGCATCTGGGGCGTCTTCTTCAACACCGGCAGGTACTTCGCGTCGGCGGAGCGGTACCAGTAGGTGATCGGGATGCCGCGCGGCCCGGCCGCGGTCGCCTTCTTGTACCTGCCCACGGCGAGGGTCGTCACGTACGACGCCACGGGCACCGTGCTCCGGTAGCGGAAGGTGTTGCCCTGCTGACCGACCGGGGTTCCGCTGGCGATGCCCGACCAGCCTTTCGGCACGGTGACCGCGATGTCGTAGAGCGCTTCGTCGGAGGGGTGCTCGTTGACCGGATACCAGGTGAACGCCCCGTACGGCTCCTGCATCGTCCAGATGCCGCCCTCGGCGTCGACAGTCAGCCCGAGCGGGTGGGTGTCGCCGCGTTTGGTGGGAAACTCCGTCGTCGACGGCTTGCCGTGGTAGCGGACCACGAGCGTGACCGGCACGTCCGCCTTGACCGGGCTCTCGACCACCAGCTTCTCCGCGGTCACCGTGCCCTGGGCGGCGGCGCCGTCGACCGTCACGCCGTCGAGGGCGTACGGCTTGAAGTCCAGCGTCATGGCCTCGGCGTCGCGGACCGGCCGGATGTGCAGCGTCGCCGTGCCGGTGAGGGTGCGTCTGGTCGGCGACCACGACAGGTCCAGGCCGTAGTGCAAAACGTCCAGGGCGTCGGTGCCGTGCTTCGGGTAGAGCGGGTCGACCACCGGGGTCGAACGGCCGGCCGCCCACGCCGCGTAGGGGTCGGGCAGCGCGGCCGGGCTCGCGGACGGCCCGGCCGACCCAGCCGGTTCGGCCGGGCCGGCCGGCGGGTCGGCCGTGCAGCCGGCGAGCAGGGCGGCGAGGGCCAGGACGGCCACGCCGGATCGGTGACGCATGTTCCGCTCCCAGGGTCGGTGAACCAGTACGCGTCGAAACGCGCCGGGCCCCGGCCCTGGTTGTCAGGATCCTGTTTCGATCATGTGAACTCACCGGCCGGTGGCTCAGCGGTCCCGCAGCCCCGTCACCGCGCGGGCGAACTCGGCCGGCTGCTCCACGTGCCCGAAGTGCCCGCTGTGCTCCAGCACCACCAGGCGCGAGTCCTTGATGCCCTCCTGCAGCTGCGCCGCCCACCGCACGCCGCAGATGAAGTCGTGCGCCCCGACGATCACCACGGTCGGCGCGACGATCTCGCCGAGCCGGTCCCGTACGTCGAACGGCGTCGGGTCCTGCGCGCCCGCCGGCTCGGCCCAGACCTGGACGGCCGCCTGGAACGCGGCGAACTCCTCCCGCCGGGACCAGAAGTCCGCGAAGTAGACGGGCACCGCCGTGCGGAGCGCGGCGCTCAGCGCGTCGTCGTCGGTGGCGGTGACGGCCTCCTGGAAGGCGGCCGGCACCGCCTCGGCCTCCGCGTTGCCGGGGTACCGCCCCGGGTAGGCGACCAGCCCGGCCATCGCCTCGGCCCAGAACTCGGCGCCGGTGACCGGGGACGTGTCGTACAGGACGAGGCCGGCGACCCGGTCCGGGTGCGCCAGCGCGTACGCCTGGACGACGAAGCCGCCGTGCGAGTGGCCGAGCAGGTGCACCCGGGGCTCGCCGAGGTGGTCGACCACGGCGTCCAGGAAGCGGACATAGGTGTCGAGGCGGTAGTCGGCCCGGTCGACGAGGCGTCCGGAAGCCCCGGTGCCGACGGGCTCGACGTACACCATCGTGTAGTGCTCCTCCAGCTGGGGCATCCGCAGGTAGCCCCAGCCGATGCCGGGGCCGCCGCTGTGCGCGACGCAGACCGGGCCGGTGCCGGCGACGTGGTAGACCTGCCGGACGCCCTCGACGGCGAACTCGTGCGTGCCCGGGGTGAGGGCGGCGTCGTGGCGGATGGAACCCATGGTCTCTCTCCCGATCCGTGGCCCGCGCGGCACCGGCCGCGCGGAGGCTGTGTTGGCGGGACGAGATGCGGGGGCGGGCCGGAAGGTTCGCCCGGGGGCGGAAAAACTTTCAGGCGGCCCCGGCGCGGGCCGGGGTCGGGTGGAAGAGCCGCAGTTCGCGCACCCGCCCGCCGCGCAGCCGCTGCAACCAGAGGGCGCCCGGCGGGCAGTGGCCCGGGTCGTCGGGTGGGCTGATCAGGTCGGTCTCCCAGATCAGCACGTCGCGGCTCGCCACGACGTTGCGCAGGCGCTGGCGTACGCCGTCGGAGAGGTCCCGGGCCATGCCGCGCACCGCGAAGTCGCGGTCGCCGCGCGCCCCACCGGGGACCACCATCTGGGCGTCCGGCCACCACAGGTCGCGGACCACGCAGTCGAAGTCGCCGCGCATGGCCGCGTCCAGCGCGTCCTGCCCCTCGCGCCACCGGGCGTCGGCCGCCGCCGTCGCGTCGGCGTGGGCGGCCTCCGCCGAGGCGCGCAGGCCGGTGGCGAGCGCGCGGCGGGCGTGGTTGAGCCGGCTGCGGACGGTGCCGACCGGGATGCCGCACAGGGCCGCGATCTGGTCGTACGAGGACGCGTCGCTGTAGTAGCGGAGCAGCGTCACCAGCCGGTCTGGCTCGGACAGGTCGTCGATGGCGTGCCACACCCAGTCCCGCAGGGCGCCCCGGTCCAGCGCCTGCTCCGGGGTGGGCGTGTCGGCGGGCAGGGCGAACCATTCGGGCTCGGCGACGGGGGTCGGCCGGGGCGAGCGCAGCGTCATCCGGGCGTTGTTCCGGACGATCGCGCGCAACCAGGGGCCGACGGCCGCCGGGTCGCGTACCTCGCCGATGCGGCGCAGCGCCACGACCATCGCGTCCTGGACCGCGTCCTCGGCGTCAGGGCCCCAGCCCAGCAGACCGATGCCGACCGCGCGCATGCCGGCCTCGTGCCGGCCCAGCAGGGTGCCGAGGGCCGCCGCGTCACCTGTCTGCGCGAGCCGTACGAGGTCGGTGTCGTCGCCCGTCACGTTCATGGTCGTTCGTCCTACCCGTCTCCTCCGGTCGGGGAAGCCGAGACGATCGTGCCGCGACCCGATGCCGGGTGTGCCCGGTCTGTGGCGGAGCTAACGAGTCCCCGGCGACCTCGGTTCTGGACTTGCCGGTCCAATTTCTGCGCGGCACCGTTGCGGACCGGCAGCCCGACGCGGGGCTGTGAGCCGTCCGACGAGGGGACAGAGACGATGCATGACTACTACCTGCTCGGCCGGTCCGGGCTGCGGGTGAGCCGCCTGGCGCTGGGCACCATGAACTTCGGCACCGGCGGCTTCCACGCCGCGTACGGCCGGACCGAGGCGCAGGCCGAGCAGATCTTCCGCCGCTACCTGGAGGCCGGCGGCAACTTCATCGACACCGCGGACTTCTACACGGCCGGCGAGAGCGAGGAGATCCTCGGCCGGCTGATCGCCTCCGCCGGAGTGCGTGACCGGCTCGTGCTCACCAGCAAGTTCACCAACACCGTCGACCCCACCGACCCCAACGCGGGCGGCAACGGGCGCAAGCACATCATCCGTGCGCTGGACGCATCGCTGCGCCGGCTCGGCACCGACTACCTCGACCTGTACCTGCTGCACACCTGGGACCGGATCACCCCGGTCGAGGAGGTCGTCCGCACCTTCGACGACCTGGTCCGCGCCGGCAAGATCCGCTACGCCGGCCTGTCCGACGTGCCCGCCTGGTACGCCGCCCGGGCGCAGAGCTACGCCGAGGCCAACGCGCTGACGCCGATGATCAGCCTCCAGTTGCCGTACTCCCTGGTGGCCCGGGGCATCGAGCCCGAGTTCCTACCGATGGCGCAGTCCCTCGGGATGGGGCTCACCGCGTGGAGCCCGATCGGCGGCGGGCTGCTCACCGGCAAGTACCGGCGGACGGAGGACGGTCTGTCCGGAGCCGGACGGCTCGCGGCCGGTGCGAACGGCCTGCCGGTCACCGACCGCGACTGGCAGGTGATCGACGCGCTGGAGAGCGTGGCCGGCGAGCTGGGCCGAAGCATGGCCCAGGTGGCGATCAACTGGGTCGCGACCCAGCCCGCCGTCGGGTCGGTCATCCTCGGGGCGAGCAGCCCCGAACAGGTCGACAGCAACATGACCGCGCTCGACTTCGAGATCCCGCGGGAGCTGCGCGCTCGGCTCGACGAGGCGAGCGCGGTGCCGCTGACCCCGCCGTACTCGATGTTCACGCCGCAGTACCAGTCCTGGATCGTCAACCCGGGCCTGGGCATCGGCGACAAGCCGGCCGGCTACGCCCCGCCGGTGTGGAACGGCGCCCCGTCGGCCGCCTGACCAGGACGGGCCCGCCGCCCGCCCCGGCCCCGAGGCCCGGCGGGCGGCGGACTCCGGTCAGGTCGGTGGCCGCAGCGGCTCAAGACCGCGCCGGTGGCCGCGTAACGCGTCGAGCGCGACGACGCCGGCCAGAATGAGCGTCGCGCCGGCCGATGTGACCTCCGGGCGGACGTGGACCACCGAGAACGCGACGCCGGTCAGCAGGACGATCGCGACCAGCCGGGGGAGGGTCACCCGCCCGAAGACCAGGTACTCGAAGCCGGACCGGCCGGCCAGGAAGAGCGCCGGGCCGCCGGCGATCCCGGCGATCCAGGTCGGCGGCGGTTCGGTGGTCGGATGCTCGATGATCAGGGTGAAGCCGACGGCGGTGAGCAGGACTCCGGCGATCATGACCATGTGCAGGTACGAGGCCCACTGGCTGAGCCGATGCGGGTGTGGGGAGACCGCGATGGCCGGCGCGAGCTGTTCACCCGTCCGGTAGATGTAGAGCCGCCACATCAGCGCGGTGCTGGTCAGCGAGAGCAGGAGCACGGCGGTGCGACCGGGCGTGAACCCGCCGCCGGTGCCGGTGAAGGTCAGCCCCATGATCAGGACGATTTCGCCGAACGAGACGATGATCACCTGTCGGTACCGTTCGGCGAGGTGCGTCTCGGTGATCGCCAGTTCCCAGCCCGGCGCTCTTCCGAGGAACGGCGTGGGCCACCGCAGTGCCGCCGACAGGTAGTCCACCAGGAGCGCGAGCAGCCACAGGATGCCCCGTGACCACCCGTCGGTCAGCGCCCCGGGTATCCACAACAGCGCCGACAAGGTGAACCAGAAGCCGGCGCGCAGCGACCGTCGAGGGAGCAACGTTCCCCGGGCGGTGAAGAGGACGAACAGGACCCGGGCGAGGTGGATGCCGAGGTAGAGGCCGGCGAAGAGAAGGCCGTTGCCCCGGAAACCGGACGGTACGAGCACCGCCAGCACCAGGACCGCGATCATGACCACGATGACGTACCACTGCACGACCGGGTGCTGTGGGTCGAACTGGTCGGTCATCCAGGCGGTCAGGACCCAGATCCACCACAGGGCCAGGAACAGCACGAACGCCTCGAACGCGCCCTCCCAGTCGAGATTGTCGATCAGCAGGTGGGTGAGCTGGGTGAGCGCGAAGACGTAGACAAGGTCGAAGAAGAGTTCGAGGAACGCGGGTTGCTTCGGATCCTCCGGCCGGCGCAGCAACCGCCGGTACAGCGCCGTCTCGTCCATGCCCTCGCCAACTCCTTGCCGCCCCGGCCGCGGCGGGTCGCGGACGCTGCGCCGGCCTCGTCCCGGCGCTGCCGGACAGCGGCGCCTGGATCAGGCCGGCACGACGTACGGGAAGGTGTCGGAGCGCGCGTCCCTGGTCACGTCGGCCGTGAGACCCGAGGTCAGGCCGGTGTTCAGCACCAGCGAGAACATCACCTCGGGCGCGTTGTCCAGCATGGTGCGCCCGTTGCGTTCCGCGAACCCGTAGTTGGCCGGCGTGCCCATCCGGTAGGTCAGCAGGTCGGGGTAGACGGCCCGGGCCACGCTCCAGCCGTACGCCGTCGCGTCCGGCGCCGTCCCGTTCGCCGCCACGACCCGCGCCACCGTCGAGGCGATCCCCTCGCCGTCGGCCCGCAGGTCGTCGCAGGGGTGCCGGACGTTGGCCGGGTCGGAGAAGTCGGTGTCGGTGGGCCAGAAGATCGGCCACATCATCGGGTGGCCGGCCCGGTTGATCTGCCGCCACCCGCCCGCGTCGGTCGCCAGCATGGTGCGGCACCAGACGCCGATCCGGCTGTCGTCGGGCAGCGTGCCGTCGCCCTTGCCGACCTCCAGGACGATCGACTCGACGGTGGTGCCGGCGAAGCTGTTCTTCGCGTTCTCCGGTCGCCACGACGACCGGTCCAGCTTGGCGCCGTTCTTGAACGCGTCGTTGACCGTCGCGAGCTGGTCGAGGTCGATGAAGAACGGATCGCGGATGCGACCCGCCCAGAGCCGCAGGCCACCGGCGCTGGCGGTGTCGCCGGTGGTCCCCTCCAGCAGCACGGTGCCGGTGGCCGCGTCGTCGCGGGCCTCGGCGCCGGTGAGCGCGTGCAGGGTCATCGGCTGCCGGCCGTCTCCGTCGGCGTCGCCGAAGGACACCCGGTAGGTCAGGTCCTCCATCTCGTGCCCGTCGAAGTGAACCTTGAACTCGTAGCGGGACTCGGTCTGGAAACCGCGCTTGATGTCGGCGCCGGTGATCGAGCTGTTCACGTCCATCACGAAGACGGTGCCGCGCTCGCCGTCGAAGACGAACAGGTCGTCGATGTAGAGCTGACCGCTCTGCGCGGCGAGCGGGGTGTCGAGGTGGTGCGACATTGGACGGCTCCCAGCGGTGACGACTTCTGGACAAAAGTGAACATACCGGCGCCACTCTGGCCGGTCGTGCCTTTGCCGGAATCCGCCCGCACCGGCGGTCGACCCTCAGAGGTCGACGGTGAGGCGGACCGTCACGACGTCACCCACGTCGAGCCCCTCGGCCGCCCGCACGCGCGCCTTCACCGGCACGACGTAGCGCCCGTCCTTCGGGAAGAGCGACGTCCGCCAACCGGTCCCCCCGATGTGGGCGGCGACCGGGATCATGCCCCAGCCGTACGTCACGGACGCGGACGCCGCCGCCAGCTCGCCGCTCTCGGCATCCGGAACCGTGACGAAGTGCCACGGCGCCGGCCCCCGCCAGAACCAGATCTCGCCGCTGAACTCCAGGTCCATCGCGCCAGGATAGGGGCCGCCCGTCGTTCCCGGTGACCCCGCGTCAGCTGACGATCGTGGTCGCGCCGCCGCCGCTGCCCCGGTCGTCGAGCAGGAGCGGAGCGCGGCCCCGCAGCGCGTAGCGGATGTGGGTGACCTCCGGAGTGGAGATCACCCGGGTCGGCGTCAGCTCGATCCCCTCCTTCTCGCCCAGACCGAGGTCCGCGTCGAGCAGCCGCAGGCCGCTGCCGAGCACGACCGGCACGACGTGCAGCTCCAACTCGTCCAGCAGGCCGGCCGCGAGCACCTGGCGCACCAGGCTGCCGCCCCCGGCCACGGCGACGTTCCGGTCACCCGCCACGGCCCGCGCCTGCTCCACGGCGGCGGCCACCCCGTCGGTGACGTACGTGAAGCTGGTGCCGCCCTTGCGTTCCAGGCGCGCCCGGGGCCGGTGCGTGACCACGAAGACCGGCGCCCGGAACGGTGGCTCCTCGCCCCACGGCACCTCACCGCCGTCGGCCATCCGACGCCCCATCACGTACGCGCCCGCCGCCGCGAACGTCTCGGCGATCACCTCGGAGTTCGTGTCCTGCTCCCCGCCTGCGAAGCCCTGCCGCTCCCGCCACGCCATCCCCTCGGTCACCCACCGGGTGACCCGGAAGAAGGCGGCGCTCTCGGCCGACGCCATCCAGTCGCCGTCCCCGTCGAACCGCGGGCCCGCGTAGAACCCGTCCACCGACACCGACATCTGCGCGGTCACCTTGGTCATCTCTGCTCGCTCCTCTCCACCGGGGGCGCCCGACTGGGCGCCCGCTCGGCAGGGGGTCGGCGCCGACCGCCCGGAGCCGACAGGACGCAGCTGTGACGGCGGTCACATCTCTCGTTCGGCCACGTAGACCACGTCGGGTTCGCCCCGGGACACCGCCACCGGATGTTCGGTCACCGGACCGACGACCGCCGCGAGCCGCTCGGCGTACGCGGGTGCCGCCGCGGCGCTCCACACGGCCAGCACACCGCCCGGGGCGAGCCGGTCACGCAGCAGGGCGGTCCCGTCCGCGTCGTACAGGGCGGCGTTGTCGGTGAACACCGTCCAGTCCGGGCCGTTGTCGGTGTCGAGGCAGATCGCGTCGAAGACCTCGGCGGTGCCCCGCAGCCACGCCACGATGTCGTCGTTGACGATCCGCACGCGCGGGTCGTCCAGGGCGTGCGCGCTGTACGCGCCCAGGCCCCGACGGTGCCAGTCGATGATCGTCCGCTCGATCTCGACCACCACGATCTCGGCGGGCACCGGCGACGCGGCGGCCTCGGCCAGGGAGAAGCCCACGCCGAGCCCCCCGACGAGGAGCCGGCCGCCCGGCCGCAGCCGGTCCAGGGCGGCCCGGACGAGCAGGCGCTCCGAGGCGCCCGCCCGGGTGTCCATCAGGAACACGCCGTTGCTGATGATCTCGAAATGGCCGTCGCGCTCGCGGAGCACCAGCTCGCCCCGCTCGGTCACCGCCCGGTCGACCACCGTCGCCGATTCCCCCACCGGGCCAACCTACGTGCCCGGCATCCCCGCCGACGTCGAATTTCGCCCCCGGGCGGTCACTCCGCCTCCGCCCGCCGGGACAGGCGTACCTCCTCGATGTCCAGCCGGGACTGCACCAGCCGCAGCACGCTGTCGTCGATGCGGCGCTCGTCGCGCAGCCGGACCACGGCGGCGCGCTTGTGGGCGAGCACGGCCAGGCGCAGCATCCGGTACTGCTCCTCGTAGCGCAGCGCCGCGTGGTCGTCGGTCTCGCCCCGGCTGGCCCGCAGCACCCGCAGGCGCTTGCGATACTCCCGGTCGAGCCGGTCGACGACCTCCGGCCCGATGTCGAGCTCGTCGGCGAGCCGCGGGAGGGCGGCGAGCGCCTCCTGCGTCGCCACCGTCTCGGCCAGGTGCCGCTCCTGCTCCACGCTCGTGTCGACGGGCAGCCGAGCCCACCGCACCACGGGCGGCAGCAACAGACCCTGAACGACCAGCGTCACCACGATCACCCCGGTGGTGACGAACACGATCGTGTCCCGGTCGGGGAACGGCGCCCCGGACCGCAGGGTCTGCGGCACCGCGAGCGCCGCGGCGAGCGACACCGCGCCCCGGAAACCGGCGACGGCGCTGACCGCGCGGGCCCGCGCGGGGACCCGGCGCAGCCGCTGCCGGGGCCGCCGGTCCACCAGCCGGATCGCGTACGGGGTGGTGAAGTGCCAGGCGAAGCGCACTGCGACGACCGTCGCCGAGACAGCGGCGACCGCCATCAGGCCGCGGGTGAGGTCGACGCTGGTCAGGCCGCGGACGGCCGACTGGACCTCCAACCCGACGAGGATGAAGAGAGCCCCGTTGAGCACGAACGTGGACAGCGCCCAGAACGCGGTCCCCTGCTGGCGGGTTTGGGCGCGGACCTGGCGCGGCCCGGCCTGGCTCAGCCACAGGCCGGTCACCACGACGGCGAGCACCCCGGACGCGTGGATCGTCTCGGCGACCAGGAACGCGGTGAACGGGGCCAGGAGGCTGACCAGGTTGTCCTGGAGCGGGTCGTGGGCCCGGCGACGGACCTGCAGCAGCAGCCACGCCGTCGCGACCCCGATCAGGGCGCCGCCCCCGTACGCGACCACGACCAGCCACGACACGTGCCCGGGGCTGAGCGTCTCCTCGCCCACCGTGATGCCGACGGCCAGGCCGTAGATGACCAGGGCGGTGCCGTCGTTGACGAGGCTCTCGGCCCGCAGCACGGTCACCGTGCGGCGGGGCAGGGCCCGGGCGAGCACCCCGACCGCCGTCGCGTCGGTGGGCGCGACGGCCGCGCCGAGCGCCCACGCCGGCCCCCACGGCAGCCCGAGGGCGTGCGCCACCGAGGCCACCGCCGCGGCCGTCGCGATGACCAGCAGGGTGCTCAGCAGGACGATGACCCGCAGGTTGCTGCGGATCTCCCGCAGCGAGGTGCTGAGGCTCTCCCAGAACAGCAGAGCGGGCAGGAAGAGCAGCAGCACGATCTCGGGCGGCAGCTGCACGGCGCGCAGCGCGGGCACGAAGCCCAGCAGCACGCCGCAGCCGAGCAGGAGCACCGGCGGGGCGACCCGGAGGCGACGGGCGAGGACGCTGGACAGGAGCAGGGCGAGGCCGACGAGCACCACGAGCTCGAGACCGAGCACGGCCCACCTCCACGCGCACCGCAGCGACGGGGCGTGCCGGCCCCCGGGAAGGGGGCCTGACCAGCCGGTTCGAGCCTATCGTGCGGGGAAGCGCAGGATGCGGTCGTCGCCGTCGCGGACGTCACCGCGCCCGTCGGTGTTGGAGGTGGTGACCCAGAGCGCGCCGTCCGGAGCGACCTGCACCGTACGCAGCCGGCCGTGGCTGCCGTTCAGCCGCGCCGACGGGTCACCCACCGTGTCGCCCTCCAGCGGGAGGCTCCACAGCCGCTCGCCGCGCAGTGCCGCCACGTACGCGGTGTTGCCCGCGATGGCGATGCCCGACGGTGAGGCGTCCCGCACCGGCCAGGTCACCAGCGGGTTCGTGTACCGGCCGCCGGGGGCGTCGCCGTTGCCCTCCACCTCGGGCCAGCCGTAGTTGCGGCCCGGCTCGATGCGGTTCACCTCGTCCAGCTCGTTCTGCCCGAACTCCGTGGCGAACAGCCGCCCCTGCGTGTCCCAGGCCAGGCCCTGCACGTTGCGGTGGCCCAGGCTGTAGACCGGTGACCCGGCGGTCGGGTTGCCGGGGGCCGGCTCCCCGTCCGGGGTGAGCCGCAGGATCTTCCCGTTCGGGCTCGCCGGGTCCTGCGACCGGTCGGTGTCGCCGGCGTCCCCGGTGCCCACGTAGAGCATCCCGTCCGGGCCGAACGCGATCCGGCCGCCGTTGTGGGTGCGCGCCTTGGCGATGCCGTCGAAGATCACCTCGGGCTCTCCGCCGTCGAGGCGGAAGCGGACGATCCGGTTGTCCCGCTCGGCCGTGAAGTACGCGTAGACCAGGCTGTTCTGGGCGTAGCCGGGGGAGACGGCGAGGCCGAGCAGCCCGCCCTCGCCACCGGCGGCCACCCCCGGCACCCGGTAGACCTCCACCGGGTCGCCACCGCCGAGGGCGACCCGCAGCACCCGGCCGCTGTCCCGCTCGGCGACCAGGGCGTCACCGCCGGGCAGGAAGGCGAGGCCCCACGGCACGTCCACTCCCCGGGCGACCTCCTCGCCGGCGTCCAGGTCGGGGGTGCCGGAGGGGGCGCTGACGGCGCTGCTGGTGGCGAGGCCGCTCGGCGCCGGGCGCGGGTCGCCGCCGCTGTCGCAGCCCGCGGCGACGCCCACCGCGATCACCGCCAGCCACGCCCGCCGCCACCAGGTGCCTGCCGTGCTGAACGCCATGCGGATCCTCCAGAGGGTGGGGGTGGCCGGTGGGGAGCGGCCACGTCGTCCCAGTGTCCGCGAGGACGGCCATCCGAGCCAGACGATGCGGGCCCTCCCCGGGCGGCGGCGTTTCGACTACGGTGATCGCATCGTGTTCTCGTCGCGTCGCCGGGTCCTGATCGCCGTGCTGGGCGCCACCGTCGCCCTCGGCGCGGCGACGGTCGCCGCCGTCCGGCTCACCGGTGACAGCCCCGACGAGCCGCCGCCGGTCCGCGTCGTGCAGCCCGGTGCGCCGGGGCAGACCGGCCGCACCCTCTCCCCGGCCGACCGCTCCCAGCTGCCGGCACCGCCTGCCCACACCGACGCCGACACGCGGTTCATGCAGCACATGATCGGCCACCACACGCAGGCGCTGGAGATGACCGCCCTGGTCGCCGACCGCGCGCACAGCGCCGACGTGTCGCTGCTCGCCCGCCGGATCGAGACCTCGCAGGGCGAGGAGATCACGCAGATGCAGCGGTGGCTCACCGAGCGGGGCGAGGAGGTCCCGGGGCCGCACACGCACCACGCCGGGCAGGACGACGTCATGCCGGGCATGCTCACCCCCGACCAGTTCCGCCAGTTGGAACGGGCGCGCGACGGTGAGTTCGACCGACTCTTCCTCGACTTCATGATCCGGCACCACGAGGGCGCGCTGACCATGGTCCGGCAGCTCTACTCGACCGGTGGCGGGCTGGAACCGGCGGCCGACAGGTTCGCCCGCGAGGTCGAGGCCGACCAGGGCATCGAGATCAGGAGCATGCGGGAGCTACAGACCCGCCTCGCGGGCTGACCGGCGCTCTCGTCGGTGCGAGTTGGCTACCGCGTGGTCTGCTCGGGCAGCCGACCGAGGGTCCCGCTGCCGCTACCACTTGCGACGCCATTCGAGGCGACGCCGGAACACGGCGAGCTGTAGATCTTGGTGAGTTACGGCCCCTCTGGGGGCCCAAATCGTCCAAGATCCGCAAGCGACTCCCTGTCCCGCGGTCAGATCGAACGACGTGCGATGCGTGGCAACGTGAGGCGCTGCACGCCGAGCTGCTGACCGAGGTGGCCGCCGGGCATCCCCTTCATGAGCAATCCGTCGAGGTCATCGGCCGGTCCGAGGCGTCGGACGACATCGTTGTGGGACTGGCCTCCGGGGGTTGGGCCGTCGTCCACCTCACCGGAAGCGCGCGGCCGAGAGGCCACCCCGGCCCGACACCACCTTCAACGACACCGTCACGGCCCTGGAAGAGCGCATCCACGAGCCGGACTGGTGAGAGCCGGGTTGACCCGACACGGGGTGCGCCCCGCCGAGCAGCTCGGCGGGGCGCACCCGTTGTCGGTCGACGGTGGCGGTCAGTCGAGAGTGGCGCACTGGCCGGCGGCCGGCCCGGACACCGTGTTGGCCGCACCGAGGTTGATCGGCGCGGGCGAGTTGCCGGAGCAGGAGAGCGGGCCCCGCACGGTGCTGTCGGCGATGATCGGCTCGATCGTGCCGGTGCCGCCGCCGGTCAGGGTGACCGGCCCGTGGATCTCGGCGGCGACGACGGCGGCGCTGCCCCGCGTGCCGGTGATGCTCACCGGACCGCGGACGGTGCTGTCGTACAGGTGCACGGCGGCCGCGTTCGCCGCCGACACCGGTCCGGAGATCGACGCGTCGATCGCCAGCAGCGACGCGCCCGGCCGGACCGTCACCGGGCCGTTGACCCGGGCCCCGTCGAGGCAGGTGACGCCGGTGGCGGTGAGCGGCCCGTTGTGCCGTCCGGTGATGGTCGTGGTGCAGGTCCGCAGGAGCTGGTCGAAGCGGGCCCGCGCCACCGCGAAGCTCGGCGCCCAGCCGATCTTCGTCTGGTGCTGCGGGTTGAACTCCGGCAGCCGCACCTCGCGGGCCGCGGCGATCTCCGCCGCCGTCAGGTGGTCGCTCGGTCGCAGCCCGAACACGTCGAAGCCGCGCGCGATCTCACTGCCGTAGATTTGCCCGTTGTACCAGTACGCCGACCAGAAGCCACCGAGGACGGTCGCGGTGGGGCTGATCGGTCCACGGTCGAAGTAGCCGATCTCCCGCGGGTGCGCCGAGTCGGTGAAGTCCATCAGGGAGATGCCGCCCTGGTACCACGCCTGGACGAGGATGTCCCGGCCCGGCACGGGGATCAGCGAGCCGTTGTGGGCCACGCAGTTCTCCTGCGCGGTCTGCGGCACCGGCAGCTTGTAGTAGCTGGCGAAGCGCAGCTTCCGGTCGACGATGTCGAAGATCGCGTTGGCGCCCCACTGCGGCTGGTCGGTGGTCCGGCACCGGGCCCCGGTGCCGCCGCCCCACTCGTCGGTGAAGACGACCTTCGTGCCGTCGTTGCTGATCGTGGCCGAGTGCCAGTACGCGAAGTTGGGGTCGGCGACCTCGTCGATCCGCACCGGGTTGGCGGGGTCCGAGATGTCGATCAGGATGCCGTTGCCCTCGCACGCGCCGGCCGCCAACCCCAGCTCCGGGTAGGCGGTGATGTCGTGGCAGGCGTCGGTGACCGGCGACGGGCTCCACGTGCCGCCCGACGGGTGGGTCGGCGCGGGCGGGGTGTTCTGCAGGCCGTCGATCGCCCCGGTCGCCGGGTCGGCGAACAGGCGAGGGCCGCTGACCAGCGCGGCCTGCTCGGGGGCGGCCACCGGGACCTTGACGACGTCGATCCGCCACCGGGCCGGGTCGACGCCCGACGCGGGGGTGTTGTTGCAGCCGGCCATGGTGCTGGACGGCCGGACGCCGGCGGTGCCGGAGACGTAGACGTAGACGTTCGCGCTGTCGTCCGGGTCGGTGACGAGCGAGTGGGTGTGCGAGCCGCGGCAGGTCTGCACCGCCGCCACCTGCACCGGGTTGGCCACGTCGCTGACGTCGAAGACGCGTACGCCCTGGAAGCGGGTGCCGGCCGTCGGGTCGGTGCCGCAGTCGAGCCGGCCGCGGGTCTCCTCGACCGACATGAAGAGCAGGTTGCCGTGCACGGAGACGTCGCCCTGTCCGCCCGGGCACACGACGCTGGTGACGAGCGTCGGGTCGGCGGGCTGGCTGACGTCGTAGATGTTGAACCCGTTGTAGTTGCCCACGAAGGCGTGGTCGCCACCGAAGGCGAGGTCGGAGGCGACGAAGCCGAAGTCGCCCGGGTTGGCCGGGTTGACGAAGCCGGCGGGCTTGTCGCGGTGGGCCAGCAGGTCGAGGTTGCTGATCGCGCTCTGCGCGTCCAACCAGCCCGGGCCGAGCCCGATCCGGGGGTCGGGGCCGGGCTCCTGGCCCGACGCCGCCCCCGGCACCAGGGCCACGACCAGCGCGGCGACGGCCGCCGCGCCGATCAGTCGACGTCTTCTGAGGGAGGGTTTCGATCGAATCATGCGTACGCCCTTCACACAGCGCCCCCACTGGTGGCCGGCGTGCTTCGGGGCGTGTCGCACGCCGCGGTAGTAAGGACCGTACCGTCTGACGGGCGATTCAGATCATGGTCGTATTCACGATGGATGCGAAATCGTTGATGTCACGAGTGCTTGCGTCCCGGCCCTGCTAGGGGGCGTCGACGACCTCGCGGCCGAGCGGCCAGAACGCCGCGGGCACGAGCTTGAAGTTGGCGATCCCGAACGGGATCCCGATGATCGTCACGCAGAGGGCGATGCCGGCGACGATGTGGGACAGCGCGAGCCACCAGCCCGCGAGCACGACCCACAGCACGTTCGCGAGACCGGAGGCGACGCCCGCGCCGGGCTTCGGCACGAGGGTGCGGCCGAACGGCCACAGCGAGTAGGACGCGAGGCGCAGCGACGCCACCCCGAACGGGATGGTCACGACCAGGAGGAAGCAGATCAGCGCCGCGATCCCGTAGCCGAGGGCGAGCACCGCCCCGCCACCGAAGATGAGCCACAGCACGTTCAGCAGAAAGCGAATCACTCTTCCAGCATGGCCCCCGTCCGCCAGCGCGGCGGCCGGGGGAGTGGGCGGTGCGGCGCTCAGAGCGCGAGCAGCGCCGTCATGGCGGCGTAGCTGACCAGCAGCAGGACACCTTCGAAGCCGAGGCGGCCCCAGCCGCAGGTCTGCCGGATCAGCAGGCCGCCGAGCAGCGTGGCGGTCATGAAGAGGCTGGTGGTCGTCGCGAGCAGTTCGTGGTGACCGGCGCTGTGGTAGATCGACCCCTGCCGGTAGGCGATGTCGCCGGCCACGAGGGTGAGCACGTCGACGATGTTGCCGCCCAGCACCGCGGCGACGGCCAGGGTGACCGCGCCGCGCCGGACGGCGGCGACGGCGGTGACGGTCTCCGGCAGCGCGTTCACGACACCCATGAGCACCCCGCCGACGAACCCGGTGGTGAGGCCGGTGATGGCGACGAGGCTCTCCGCGGCCAGCGCCACCAGCCACCCGCTGGCCGCGACGAGCAGGCCGACGACGGCGAAGCGGCTCCACAGCCACCGGGACGAGCGGCGGTTGAGCGGGCTGTCGTCGTGCGGAACGTCCGGTTCGGTCTCCGCCGTGGAGATCGCCTGCCACATCGGCTGCGCGCCGGCCCGCCGGATGAGCACCAGCCCACCGACGTACGCGGCGACGATGACCCCGGACATCGGGTCGACGCCGCCGACGGTGGTCTCCGGGACGTAGCTGGCCAGCAGGGCGAGGGAGAGCAGCCCGATCAGCAGGCACCCGGAGAGCAGGTTGGACAGCGAGGCGGCGGCGTGTTCCAGGTTGGCGCGCCGGTGGAAGGCGTCCGCGACGGCGACGGCGGTGGTCTGCGCCGCGATGCCGCCGACCGCGTTGCTGTAGCCGAGGCCGGCCTCGCCGCTGCCGGCGGCGACGACGGTCATGATGATGCCGGACAGGCCGGTGACGACGCCGAAGAAGACGACGCCGAACAGGGCCTCACCCCAGCCGGTGCGGTCGGCGAGCGCGTCACCCAGCCCGGCGAGCCGGATGCTGCCGGCCACCGTGATCGCCCCGGCCACGAGGAACACCCCGGCGGTCCACGGCAGGGGCCAGGGCAGGGCGGTCGGATCCGGCACCGGCCGGGGGTTCCCCGATCCTGGCCGGTAATGCGCCGATGGGCGGTTCGGTACGAGAAGGTGGACGGCGGCCGGTCCCCGCACCGGACGCCGCCTTGGCGGATCATGGGGACGGCCGTGCCGGTGGCCCCGGCTGGTGGGCGGCGGGATGGTGCGGACGTGGGGGAGGCGGCGATGCGGGCAGCGGGCGGGACGCGCGGACGGCGGCGGGTCGTGGTGGGCGTCGCGGCGCTCCTCGTGGGCGCGACGGGCCTCCCCGTTCCCGCGCTCGGCGCGCCGACGCCCGGGACCGCCACGCCGGTCTGCGCCGTGCGGGACCGGCGGCTGAACGAGATCTCCGGGTTGGCCGCCACCGACGGCGGGTACGTCCTGGTCAACGACGGCGCCGACGACGAGGCCCGGCGGCGCATCTTCTTCCTCGGGCCGGACTGCCGGGTGGTGCGGGACGTGCCGTACCCCTCCCGGCCCCGCGACACCGAGGACGTGGCCGTGACGGCGGACGGCACGGTCTGGGTGGCGGACGTCGGCGACAACGACCGTTCGCGGACGACGGTCGCCGTGTGGCGGCTCCCGCCCGGCGCGGCCCGGCCGGTCCTGCACCGCCTGAGCTACCCGGACGGGCCGCACGACGCGGAGGCGCTGCTGGTGACCGGCGACGGCCGGCCGGTGATCGTGACCAAGTTCTCCGGCGCCCTGTACGCGCCGACCACCGCCCCGCGACCCGGCGCGACGGTGCCGCTGACCCGGGTGGGCCAGGTGCGCCTGCCCGCCACCACGACCAGCAACCCTTTCGGCGTCCTGGGCCGCAGCGCGATCACCGGAGCGGCCACCGCGCCCGACGGGAGCCGGGTGGTGCTGCGCACGTACGCCGACGCGTTCGAGTTCGACGTGACCGGCGGCGACGTGATCGCCGCGCTCACCACCGGCACACCCCGGACCACCGCGCTGCCCGACGAACCGCAGGGCGAGTCGATCACGTACGACCGGGACGGCCGGTCCGTGCTCACCGTCTCCGAGACGGCCGACCAGCCGCCCGGGACGGTGCCCCGGATCCTGCGCTACCCGCTGGCCGGCCCGGCGGCGGCGCCGACTGGCGGCACGCGGGAGCCGACCGACGCCCCGACCGGGGCCGCCCCGACCGCCGTCGTCGGGGCCGGTCGCCGGGGCGGAGACGTCCACCCGGCGGTGCCGCTGGCCGCGGCGGCCCTCGTGCTGGGTGGGGTGGTGGTCGCGGGCCTGGTCGCGCTGCGCCGCATCCGCCGCCGCTGACGCGCAACCGCCTTCTCACCCGCTCGCGGGCACCCGCCGCAGTACCAGATCGGCGGTGACCGCCACGGCCGCCACCAGCACCACCACCAGCGCGGGTGTCCAGCGCGGCGCCGTCCACGACACCAGACCGCCGAGGACCGCGCCGGCGAAGACCCCGAGCAGCCGGCTCACCCCACCCGCGTGGGCGGTGAGGTGGTGCGGGTCGAGCACCAGGCCGCGCATCACCTGGGTGAGCGTGCCGGTCAGGTACGTGGTGGAGGCGCCGTGCAGCCCGACGCTGAGAGTGACCGCGCTCTGGATGCCGCTCGCCGCCGACGCGCCGCCGAGCAGGGCCAGGCTCTCGGCGGGCCCCGGCGTGCCGTTGCTCTCCCACCAGGCCGCCGCGACGGCGACGAGCAGCAGCGACTGGGCGGCCACCACCATTCCCGTACGGCGATGCCAGCCCGGCCGCGCCCGACGAAGTGGCAGCGTGCCGACGGCCACGCCCACCGCGAACCCGCCCACCGCCACCACTCCCCCGGTGACCAGGTGGGCGGTGGTCGTGGCGACCCCGTGACCGAGCTGCACCAGGTTGCCGGTGATGACGCTGGCGAAAAGCCCGCCGAGCTGGGTCACGCAGAACACGTCGAGGAGACCCGACGCGGTGGCCAGCACCACGAGCAGCCGGACCACCGTCGCACGGGGCAGGGCACGCTCGTCGGCCCGGCCGGCACCCGGCCCCATCACCGCCGTGCCACCCGTCGGACCGCCTTCCCGCCCACATCCTCGGGGCCGGACTTCCCGGACGGGCGGCGTTCATGCCGCCGCCGTGCCTACCGCCGAACGGTCAGGCGGCCCGGGCGGAGGCGCGCAGACCGAGGATGCGCTCGGTGAGCTGCCACAGCCGCTCCACCGCCGCCCGGTCGCCGACCAGGTGGGCCGGCGCCGCCGCCAACAGCCCCTCGTAGTAGCCGCCGCTCGTCGGCGACACCGCGGCGGTGGCCGCGTGGAGCACCGCCTCCGCACCGTCGACGACCGGCGCGCCCGCACGCCCGTAGGCGGACAGCAGTCGGGTCCGCACCACGCCCGGATGGACGCTCGCCACGGTCAGCTCCGCGCCGGTCCGGCCGGCCAGCGCCACGCCGAACATGGTGAGGGCGAGCTTCGCCTGGGCGTACGCGGCGATCGGGGAGTATCGGACCGACGAGTTCAGGTCGCTCCACGCCAGGGTGCCCACCCGGTGCAGGCTCGACGACACGTTCACCACCCGCGCCCCGTCGGCGGCACGCAGCACCTGCACCAGCGACCGGGTGAGCAGGTACGGGGCGAGGTAGTCGACCTGCCACGACAGTTCGTTGCCGTCGACGGTGAGCGTGCGACGCGGCGGACCGACGAGGGCGGCGTTGTTCACCAGCAGACGCAGCCCACCGGGGCGGGCGGCGACGGCGGCGGCGAGGGAGCGCACCTGGGACAGTCGGGCGAAGTCCGCGACCACCGGCTCCAGCCGCGCCGGATCGACGCCGGACTCGGCGAGCCCCCGGACGGCCTCCCGTCCCTCACCGTCGGTGCGCGCGTGCAGCAGGACCTGCCAGCCGTTGACGGCCAACTGCCGGGCCACCTCGCGACCGATCCCGCTGGTGGCGCCGGTGACCAGCGCGGTCCCGGGTACGTCGATCATGGTTCTCCTTCCGGCCGGTCCGGTCCCGGCGGTGACGGCGTCCCCCCGGCCGGTCTCCGCCTCGCGCGGCGGTCCGGCCGCGTCCAGCCGGGGGGAGGGGCGCGACGGGTCCGGGTCGAACCGACGGGGACCCGTCGCGCGGGCGGTGAGGGCGACGGGCTACGGGCGTAGGCCACCCGGTCGCGGGGGACGCTCGTGCGCTGTCTGGGCCACACGGGCCGTCCGTGCACCGCGGCCGGGCTCGTACACGCCCGCCGGGATGCCACGCTCGGACCTGGCCACCGTCGTCCCTCCCACCTCGGTCGAGGGTTCCGTGACCTCGACGCCGTCCAGCACAGCGCGACCGGACCAGCCCAGGCAAGGATCTTCACGCGCTCCGTACGCCCGGCGGCCCCGTTTTGACGCCGCCGATACTCCACCCGCGCGAGGCGTCTTGACCCGCCCGTGGCTCCGGGATACAAGCGACGGGACGGCGTCCCGCCCGGGGTGCGCACCGCGCGTGAGGAGCGACGGCATGAACTGGACCCTGGAAGTGGTGATCGTGCCCGTGTCGGATCTGGACCGGGCCAAGGAGTTCTATGCCGACCGGCTCGGGTTCGTGGTGGACCACGACACGGTGATCAGCGACGACGCGCGGTTGGTGCAGCTGACCCCGCCGGGCTCCGGCTGCTCGATCGTCATCGGCAAGGGCGTCGTGCCGGAGATGCCGCCCGGCTCGCTGAAGGGGCTCCAGCTGGTGGTGCCGGATCTGCAGAAGGCACGGGCGCAGCTGGTGGAGCGGGGTGTCGACGTCAGCGAGATCCAGGTCGTCGGTGCCAACCCCCGCCCGGTGCCGGACCCGCTGGACAACGTCGGCTTCGTCTTCTTCAGCGACCCCGACGGCAACGCCTGGGCGGTGCAGCAGATCTCCAGCCGGGCCTGAGCCAGTCGAACGGGTGAGCGGCGGGCGACAGGGTCCGCTCGCCCGTCCGGCGACCGTAGCCTGCTCCGGTGGGCGGTGCGGGCGGTCCCGGCGCCGGGGTCAGGGTCGCCGCAACGGCGCGCCGGTCGAGCTGGCTGGAACTCTTCTTCGATCTGGTCTTCGTCGTCGCCGTCTTCGAGCTGGGCCAACTGCTGAACGCCGACCCGACGCTCCACGGGGTGCTGGTCTTCGCCGGTCTGATCACCACGATCTGGTGGTTGTGGTTCAGCTTCTCCTACTTCGCCGACCTGTTCGACGACGACCGCCCGCGCAGCCGGTTTCCGCAGTTGACCGCGATGCTCGGCGTCCTCGCCCTGGCCGCCTCGCTGGACCGTGGGGTGGCCGACGACGCCGTCCGGTACACGGTGATCTACGGGCTGCTGCTCGTCCTGCTCGGCGGCCTGTACGCGGTGGTCGGGTGGCGCAACCCCGAGGCGCGGGAGTTCTGCTGGTGGAACGGGGCCGGTTTCCTGTCCGGCGCGTCGTTGTGGTTCGCGTCGCTGGCGGTACCCACTCAGGGGCGGTACGTCCTCTGGGGCGCTGGCCTCGCCGTCAACGCCGCACTGGCCGGGCCCCTGGCGTACGCCCGGGCGGGCCGGGCGCCGACCCAGCAGTCGCACATGCCGGAGCGGTTCGGGCTGTTCACCATCGTCGTCCTCGGCGAGGCCGTACTCGCGGTCGCCAACGGCATCGGTGAGACCGGCTGGCAGCCGGCGGCGGTGGCGGTCGGCATCGGCGGGTTCGTGATCGCCTGCTGCATCTGGTGGGTGTACTTCGCCTCGACGTTCGACGCCGAGGCGGGCAACCGGGCGGTGCGGGCCGGGCGGGCTCTGATCATCCGCAGCTACCTCTACGCGTACGGTCACCTGCTGGTGTACGGCGCGATCGTGGCCTCCGGTGTCGCCGTCGAGGTGGCCGCGCGGGAGGCGGTGCACGGCGGACACGGGGTGGCCGGGCCGCTGCTCGGCGGCGCTCAGCTGGTCCTGATGCTGGGCTGCGTCATCGTCTACCGCGGGTTCGACGTACGGGTGCGGCGGCGGGTCGTGGTGGCCCAGGCCGGACTGGTCGTCGCGGCCGTGTTGATCGGGCTGGGTGGCCTTCCGCCGACCGTGACGGTGGCCCTCGTCGCGCTGGCGTGGGTGGTGCTGGCCCTGATCGAGTGGCACGCGCCTCCGGTCTGGCGGCGCTGACCGGGACCAGCGGCCGTTGCGGTGCGGGCGTCAGACGTGGGCCGGACCCGGGGCGGTGGAGGGAGCTGCGGCGGCGAGCGCGGCACGGACGGTGTCGAGCAGCGGCCGCTCGGGGTGGTCCATCCAGTGCTGGATGGCGACCCGCACGGTGGTCAGGAAGTGCGCCGCCAGGACCCGGGAGCGGAGCGCCACGTCGTCGCCGCCCAGCCGGGTCGCCAGCTCCGCGGCCGCCTCGCGCTCGATCGTCGCGTACGCGGCGACCTGGTGGGCGGCCAGCCCGGGGTGCCCGCGCAGCTGCCGACGTCGGGTCAGCCAGGCCGGGTCGGCGTCGAGGAACGCCTCCTCCGTCAGACGCAGGGCCGCCCGGGACAGCACCGTCCACGGCTCCTCGTCGGCGGGCCGCTCGTGGATCAGCTCCAGCAGGCGGCGCAGCCGCAGGGTGTCGCCGTAGAAGAGGGCCTCCTCCTTGTTGGAGAAGTAGTTGGAGAACGTGCGCCGGGACACGTTCGCGGTGTCCGCGATCACTTCCACCGTCACCCGGTCGATGCCTTGTTCGGCGGCGAGCCGCAGGGCGGCCTCGTGCAGGGCGAGCCGGGTCGCGGCCTTCTTGCGTTCCCGCAGCCCACCGCTCTCGTCCATCCGACCGAGGGTACGTGACCGTCTTCTCAATGCGCAAACTTGCCGGATGGGCAAGATCGGTGAATGATTGCGTGAGGCAACCATCTTGGGCAGGGGAGGGAACCGTGGACGACAGCGTGCGTGATCTCGGCCTCCGGCTGCAGGACCTGGGCCGCAGCGTCCGCCTGCTGCGCCAGCGCCGGGCCGTCGAGCGGCCGGCGGTGCCCGTCGGGCTGGTCGGCATCCTGCTGCAGATCGACCGCCTCGCCACCGGCTGCCACGCCCGGGAGCTGGCCGCCCGCACCCGGCTCGACCCGTCGACCGTCAGCCGCGCCGTCGCCGCGCTCGTTTCGCACGGCCTGGTCGAGCGCCGGCCCGACCCCACCGACAAGCGGGCCAGCTTCCTCGCCGTCACCCCGGCGGGCCGGGCCGCGCTGAGCGACACCTACGGCTGGTACGGCGAGGTGCTCGCCAAGGCGCTCGCCACCTGGACCCCCGGCGAGGTGACCGCGTTCACCGCCGCCCTCGACCGGCTCACCCGCGACATCGAGGTCGCCCTCGCCACCCACGAGACCGCCGCCCTCGCCAACAACGACAACCTGGAGGCCGCGCGATGAGCGCATCCACCACCACCGCCGGCGCCGAGCCGATGAGCCACCGGCGGACGCTCGAGGCACTCAGCGGTCTGCTGCTGGTGCTCTTCGTCGCGATGCTCAGCAGCACGGTCGTCTCGACCGCGCTGCCGAAGATCATCGGCGCCCTGAACGGGTCGCAGACCCAGTACACCTGGGTGGTCACCGCCACCCTGCTGACGGCCACCGCGACCACCCCGATCTGGGGCAAGCTCGCCGACCTGTTCAGCAAGAAGGTCCTGATCCAGCTCGCCATCGTGGTGTTCCTGCTGGGCTCGATCGTGGCCGGCTTCTCGCAGAGCGCCGGCCAGCTCATCGCCGCCCGCGCCTTCCAGGGCATCGGGGTCGGCGGTCTGCAGGCCCTCGTCCAGGTCGCGATCGCGGCGATGATCCCGCCGCGTGAGCGGGGCCGCTACAACGGCTACCTGGGTGGCGTCATGGCCCTCGCCACGGTCGGCGGCCCGCTGCTGGGTGGCCTGATCGTCGACACGTCCTGGCTCGGCTGGCGCTGGTGCTTCTTCGTCGGCGTGCCCGTCGCGATCCTCGCGCTGGTCCTGCTGCAGGCCACCCTGAACCTGCCCACCGTACGCCGGCAGAACGTCAAGATCGACTACCTCGGCGCCTCGCTCATCGCGGCCGGCGTCAGCGTGTTGCTGATCTGGATCTCGTTCGTCGACAGCTCGTTCGCCTGGGTCTCCTGGGAGACCGCGGCCATGGTCGGCGGCTCGCTGGTGCTGCTCGCCCTGGCGGTCTGGGTCGAGGCCCGCGCGGCCGAGCCGGTCGTGCCGCTCAGCATCGTCCGCCAGCACACCACCGCGCTGGCCATCCTCGGCAGCCTCGCGGTCGGCATGGCCATGTTCGGCGGCGCCGTCTTCCTCGGCCAGTACTTCCAGATCGGCCGCGGCTACAGCCCGACCGAGGCAGGCCTGCTCACCATCCCGATGATGGCCGGCGTGCTGCTCTCCTCGATCGTCGCCGGCCGGCTCATCACCCGGACCGGGCGGATCAAGCCGTACATCGTGGTGGGCTCGATCGTGCTGGTCGCCGGCTTCGCCCTGCTCGGCACCATCGACCACGAGACCTCGCTCTACCTCGTCGGCGCGGCCATGTTCATCGTCGGCACCGGTGTCGGCATGACCATGCAGAACCTGGTCCTCGCCGTGCAGAACACCGTCGCGCTCAAGGACATCGGCGCGGCCAGCGCGAGCGTCGCGTTCTTCCGGTCCCTCGGTGGCACCATCGGCGTGTCCGTGCTCGGCGCGGTGCTCGCTCGCCGGGTCACCGACCAGATCACCCACGATCTGGCCGCCGCCGGCGTGCCCACCTCCGGCGACGGGGGCGGCAGCAGCAACCTCAACATCACCGCCCTGCCCGACGCCGTCCAGCACATCGTCCGGGCCGCGTACGGCGACGCGACCGGGCACATCTTCCTGATCTCGGCCGCCATCGCCGTCGTCGGTGTGATCGCCGCACTCCTGCTCAAGCCGGTCACCCTGCGCAACAGCCTCGACCTGCCCGACAGCGCCCGGTCGGCGGCCGTCGCCGCGGACGCGGTCGACGGGGCTCCCGCCATCGACCAGGTGGACGTCGGCCCGACCCGGGAGGGCGCGCCGACGCGCGGCTGACGCCCGACCACGATCCGGGGCCGCCCCTGTCCGAGCGACGGGGGCGGCCCCGTCGTCGTCGGTGGGGGAGCGCGGGCGGGGGTGCTTGCTGCCCGGACCGCCGCACGCGTCCGCGAGTCCGGTGCGACGCGCCGGGGCGGCTCTTGACAGCGGCTCAGGGGGAGGCCAAGCTCGGACTTGTCCTACTGGCGTAGGACAATAGAGAGGATCGTCGCGCGTGATCGAGTTCGTGCTGGACAGCCGGTCGAAGGTGAACACCTACATGCAGCTCGTGCAGCAGGTCAGACAGGCACTGCGCGTCGGCCTGCTGGTGCCCGGCGACCAGCTGCCAAAGGTCCGGGAGGTCGCGCAGTCCCTCGCGATCAACCCGAACACGGTGCTCAAGGCCTACCGGGAGCTGGAGCTCGAGGGGCTGGTGGCCGGGCGTCCGGGCGTCGGCACGTTCGTCGAGCGCACGCTCGCCGGCGCGTCCCTGCCCAACCAGGCCGAGCTGCGCGAGGACCTGGTCACCTGGCTGCGCCGGGCGCGGGCCGCCGGGCTCACGCCCGAGGACGTGATCGCCCTGGTGGAGACCACCGTGCGGGCCCAGCTCGCCGACGAGACGCCGCAGCCTGAGCCCGCGCGAGCGGAATGAGAGGACGAAGATGGACGTGGTCCTGGAGGCCGAGCAGCTCGGCAAACGCTACGGACGCACCTGGGCGCTGCGGGACTGCTCCCTGCGCCTGCCGGCCGGGCGGATCGCCGCCCTGGTCGGCCCGAACGGCGCCGGCAAGAGCACCCTGCTGCACCTGTCGGTCGGTCTGCTCCGGCCCGACGCGGGGGCGGTCCGGGTGTTCGGCGAACGGCCGTACGACAACCTGACGTGCTCCGCCGAGGTCGGCTTCGTCGCGCAGGACACCCCGCTCTACCGGGACTTCAGCGCGGCCGAGCTGGTCACCGCGGGCGGGAAGCTCAACCGGCGCTGGGACGACGCGCTGGCCCGCAACCGGCTGGCCCAGCTCGGCATACCACCCGACCTGCCCGTCGGCCGGCTCTCCGGAGGACAGCGCGCCCAGGTGGCGCTCGCGCTCGCGCTGGCCAAGCGTCCCCGGCTGCTCCTGCTCGACGAGCCGGTCGCCAGCCTCGACCCGCTGGCCCGGCGGGAGTTCCTCCAGTCGCTGATGGGCAGCGTCGCCGACGCCGGCACCACCGTCCTGCTCTCCTCGCACCTGTTGGCCGACCTGGAGCGGGTCTGCGACTACCTGATCGTGCTCAACGCCGCCCGGGTGCAGTTGGTCGGCGGGGTCGACGACATCGTGGCCGAGCACCGCCAGCTCATCGGTCCCCGACACACGGGCGGCCCGATCGGCGGCGTCGCCGCGGTCATCCGGGCCAGCCACACGGACCGACAGTCGACGCTCCTCGTCCGCGTCGACGGGGAGATCACCGATCCGGCCTGGACGGTCCGCGAGGTCAGCCTGGAGGACCTGATCCTGGCCTACCTCGCCGACGGCGAGACGAGCGCCAGCCACGCCGCCTGGGGGGTGCCGGCATGATCTGGATGGCCTGGCGACAACACCGCAAGCAGGTGCTCGTGACCGCGCTCGGGTTCCTGGCCCTCGCCGCCCTGATGATCCCGATCGGGCTCTCGATGCGGCACACGTTCGATGAGCTGGGGCTGGCGGAGTGCGCCCGCAACCTGGGCGGCGCCGACGTCGCGGCGGCGACCGCGGACGCCTGCGAGCAGGGCTTCCACCGGTTCACCGACCGCTACCAGGGCCTGAACCTGGTGGCCGTGCTGCTCGTCGTCCTGCCGATGCTGCTCGGCCTGTTCTGGGGCGCGCCGCTGGTCGCCCGGGAGGTGGAGCAGGGCACGCACCGGTTCGCCTGGACCCAGGGCATCAGCCGGCGGCGGTGGGCACTGGTGAAGTTCGGGCTGGTCGGCATCGTCGTGCTCGTCGCCTCGGTGCTCTACGGGCTCGGCATGTCGTGGTGGGTCGAGCCGCTCACCACGGCCGCGCGGGAGGGTCGGCTCGGCTTCATCGTCTTCGACCTCCAGGGCGTCGTCCCCATCGCGTACACCCTCTTCGCCGTCGCGCTGGGCGTCTTCGCCGGCACCGTCGGCCGCCGGATGCTGCCCGCGATGGCCATCACCCTGTTCGGCTACATCGGCGCACGGGCGGCGGTGGCCCTGCTGGCCCGGCCGCACTTCCAGTCGGCGCGGACGCTCACCTTCCCGGTGCAGGGGGACGCGGAGCCCGAATCGTTGCGCGGCGCGTGGATCCTGGCGAACGAGGTTCGCAACGCCGACGGGAGCACGGTGCTGGCCGACGGCACCGTCCGCTGCCCCTCGGAGCTGCCGCCGGGCCGGGAGTGCGGCGCGGAGCTGGGCCTGCGGCCCGGCGCCTACAACTGGCAGCTCTACCAGCCGGCCGACCGGTTCTGGCTGTTCCAGGGCATCGAGAGCGGCATCTTCGTCGCCCTCGCCCTGATCCTGCTCTATCTGTCCGTGCGGGCGATCCGCCGGATCGCCTGACCGGCGACGGGGGCGAAGGCGGCACCCGAGGGGGTGCCGCCTTCGCGCGTCGTCCGTCACCGGTCGTCGCTCACCGCAGGAAGGGCAGCCGCCGCACCAGTCCCAGGCGGGCCCAGAACCGACCCAGTCCGAGGGTGTCGCCGGCGGCGGTCAGGGCCAGGACGGCGAGCACCCCGGCGTAGATCAGGTGGTCGTCCATGAACGGGTTGTTCTCCGGAGGCAGGACGGCGGTCCACATCATCACCAGGAGCAGGGCGCCCGCCCCGGCGGCGATCCGCAGGCCCACACCCAGGACGAGCGCGGTGCCGATGGCGGCCAGACCGGTCATGAAGAGCCAGTCGGCCCAGGCGGCGCCGGCGAGCGACCGGTAGACGTCGGCGAACGGGCCCGACACGGCGTGGCCGAGGAAGCCCTCGGTGGGGCTGCCACCGTTGATCCAGGCCTTCGCGCTCGCGGTCTCGTGGCCGAGGCCGAACATCTTGTCGAGGAAGGCCCAGAGGAAGGTCCAGCCGAGAGCGAGGCGCAGCCCGGCGAGGACGTAGCGGGTGGCCTTCGCCCGGGTCGTCTCGGCCGGGGGCGTGGCCTGCGGACGGGCGGTGCGGGTGGGGGTCCGGTTGATGGTCGGGCGCTCGGCGATGGCAGTCATCTCGCCGCTCCTCTCAGCTCTCGTCTACATCTCCATTCCACCCGCCTGAAGGCGGCGTCATGCAGTGCCGGCGGACCGGGAACGGCGGGACCTTCGACCCGTACCGGCCGGGACGTCCGGTCGCGGGAGTCGCCGCTCCGTGGCACCACGTCGGCGCTCCGGGGCCGTCGCCAAACCGGTGCCATGTCGGCCCAGACCTCCCATCGGTCGTGGTAGAACTGAGCGCGATGGAGGCGCGAACCGGTCCAAGACGGACATGTTGACGCCCAGCGGGACCCGCCAGTTCGGGGAGGCCGTGGTCCCGCGCGGCGCGACGGTCCTGGAACTCCTCTTCGACATCGTCTACGTCTTCGCGCTCGCCCGCCTCGCCGGGCGGGTCGCCGACGACCTCAACATCGTCCGCCAGACGCTGCTGTCCGAGGCGGGTCAGACCGTCCTCTTCTTCGTCGCGATGTGGATGATCTGGTCCCTCAACGCGCTGATGGCCAGCATCTACGACCCCCGCCGCGCCGACATCCAGATCGCGCTGCTCGCCACCATGCTCGGCACGCTGGTGCTGGCGGTGACGCTGCCCCAGGCGTTCGGCGAACGGGGCCTGATCTTCTGCGTGACGTACGTGGCCGTCCAGGTCGGACGCCCGCTCTACCTGACCCTCGCGCTACGCCGACAGAACGAGTGGCGGCAGCCCACCCGGGTGATGATCTGGCACAGCGTGTCCGGGATCTTCTGGCTCGTCGGCGGCGCCTTCAGCGGGTTGACGCGCGGCATCCTGTGGACGCTCGCCCTCGCCATCGAGGTCCTCGGCAGCGCCCTGAGCTGGCCGTTTCCGGGGCTCGGGATGACCCCGGGCGGCTACACCCGGGTGTCCTACGACCACCTCGCCGAGCGGTACAACCAGTTCTTCATGATCGCGCTCGCCGAGATCGTGCTCGAGACCGGCGCCGCGGTGAGCTTCCCGGGCCTGTCGCCCGTGCGGGGCACCGTGCTCGTCGCCGCGTTCGTCATCGTCGTCGCCTTCTGGCGGATCTACTTCTACCACGTCGGGCCGGACGCGTCGCGGGACTCGGCCACCTCCGGCTCCGCCCTGCGACTGAACCACTGGTCGAGCTTCAGCCTGCTGCTCATCATCGGCGGAATCATCTGCACCGCGGTCGGCCTGGGACAGGTCGTCGAGCACCCGGAACCGCCGATCGACTGGGCGCTGGTGGTGGTCATCTTCGGCGGGCCGGCGCTGTTCCTGATCGGCCGGTTCTCCCTGGAGGACCGGGACGGGCGCGAACGCGGCCTCGCCATGTTCCTCGGCCTGCCGGCCCTCGGGGTGGCCGCACTGGTCACGCTGCGGCTGCCGCCGTTCGCCGCGGCCGTGGCCGTGGCGGCCATCCTGGCCGGGGTCGCGCTGTCGGACTGGCTGGTCCACCGGCGCGGCCCGGAGACGAACCCGCCGCTCTGACGCACCGCAGGAACCGGCCCCGTCACCCACCTGGTCGGTCGGCGACGGGGCCGGTCGGTCGGACGACGGGCTCAGCCGACGCGGCACTGTCCCGTCGCGGAGCCGGTGACCGTGTTCGACGTGCCCAGGTCGACCGGGGCCGGGCTGTTGCCGGCGCAGACCAGCGTGCCGGCCTCGGTGCCCGCGACGATCGGCGCGGTCGTCCCGACGTTGCCGGACACGACCAGCGGGCCGGTCACCCGCGCCCCCACCACCGTCACGTGTCCGCTGGTGGCGGTCACCGTCACCGCACCCCGCACGCTCGTGTTCAGCAGCTCGACGGCGGCCGCGCCGGTCGCCGCCAGGGCGCCGGAGATGGTGGCGCGCTCGGCCACGAGGGACGCGCCGGGCCGGACGACCACCGCGCCGGACACGGTCGCGTCACGTAGGCAGGTGACACCGGAGTCCACCACCAGCGCGCCCGCCTGCCGGCCGGTGACGACGGTGGTGCAGGCCGGCGGCGAGGGGATCAGCGTGGCGACGAACGAGCGCGCCGAGCCGATGTTGCCCACCGCGTCGATGCCCCGGTAGTCGATGGTGTGCCGGCCGTAGCCGGGGGAACGCGGGGCGAACGGTGACACGGACAGGCCGCCGGAGCCGAGGTTGCCGTAGACCAGGCCGTCGACGTCGATGCCGGTGGCGGTGAACCGGAACGGTTCCCGTGCGTCGGTGGGCCATCCGTAGTAGTTGTGCCAGCCGTCGCCGTCGAGCCGGAACTCCGAGGTGACCTGCCCCGCGTTGTCGTCCGAGCCGGTCAACGCCATCGTGAACGGGCCGTTGTAGACGTACTCGGTGGGTCGGTCGGGCTTCGACGTGGTCAGCAGCGGGGTGGAGACCTCGTAGTCGACCTGGGGGAGCGCCGCGTCGACGGTCCAGGCCCGAGTCACCGACTCGGCGGTCACGGGGTCGGTGACCGTGGCGGTGAGCCGGTGACCGCCGCCGGTGAGGCCGAGGGCGGCCAACTCCAGGACACCGTCGTGGCCCGGGTTGGTGACCGGGCGGCCGTCGACGGTCCAGCTGACCGTCGGCACCCGGTCGGTCGGGTGGGTGGTCTGGACGTACACCGCGTCCCGGGCGCCCACCGGCCGGTCCGTCGGGGTCGACGCGGTGACGGCCAGGGGCTCGCCGGCCGGCGGCGTGGTGAGGGTCGTGTCGACGGTCCAGGTGCGGCGCTGGGTGAGCGCGGGCGACTCGCGTACGGCCGGGTCGCGGACGAACGGCGTCGGGTCGGTCACGGTGGCGGTGACGGTGTGCCGCCCCGGGGTGAGCCGCAGCGTACGCAGGTCGAGGCTGCGGGCGTTGCCGGTGTCGGCCAGCGGGCCGCCGTCGACCGACCAGGTGACGGCCAGCTCGTGGCTGACCGGGTGCAGGGTCTCCACCGTGACGACGCGGTCGGCGCCGACCGGCGCGTCCGCCGGCGTGCCACCGGAGAGGATGGCCACCTTGGCGGCGATCCGCTCGGTCATCCGCTCCCGCGCCACCTGGTCGAAGTAGAAGCCGAGGGACTTCATCATCGAGTGCTGGCTGGGTCGCCACACGCCCTTCTGCAGGTACAACCCACCCTCGTAGCGGCCGATCGTGCCGCCGGACTCGCTCGGCTCACCCAGCCAGCGCCACCACTTGGCCTGCGTGTCGCGCATCTGCTGCTCGGTGAGCAGCGTGTGGTGCACCGACGACGGCTCGTCCCCGGTGTAGGTGTCGCCCGGCACCGCACGCGCGTAGTAGTCGTACTCGTCCTGCAGGCCGCCGAGCGAGTGCCCCAGCTCGTGCGGGCTGATCAGCGCGGAGAGTGCGTTGCCGCCGGAGGCGGTCGCGTTGGTGCCGCCGGCGCCGCCGTAGGTGTTGCTGTTGGCCAGCGCGATGAGCTGGCGGTTGCCCGCGTTGGTGCCGGCGGCCAGGTTGGCGTACCGGGTCGCCGCGGCGCCGTTGACCGTGAGCAGGCGTTGCACGCTGCCCGGGTTGCAGCCGCCCCAGAAGCCCATGCCCAGCACCGTGTCGCGCCGCGCGTCGGACAGGCCGGGATCGCAGTCCACCCCCGACTCCGCCGAGACGATCTCCACGGCGTAGACGTTGAAGTAGCTGCGGTACGACTTGAACGGCTCGATCGTCCAGAGGGTGTTGAGATGCTTGTCCACGTGTGACCGGAACGTCGGCAGGTCGGCCTCGGTGTAGCCGTCACCCAGCACCACCAGGTTGAACCGCTTCGCCGGATCCCCGGTGACCTGGATCGGCACCACCGTGGCGCTGCCCACCTCGGCGGCGACGGCGGCCCGCGGCGCGGCGACCAGACCCGCCGCGACCATCGCCACCGCACACAGACCAGCTCTGAACTTCACGCGCGCCCCCTGAGACGTACGGCCGGATGCCACGCGACCCCGGGCCGGACGGCCGGAGATCGCGATCAATGGGACCGTACAAGGGATTGGCGCACCGCATAACCCTCCGCCGCGCCGCCCGTCGGAGCCCGGCCGTGCGGTGGGGGATCGGGCCTGCTCAGGCGGTGAACGTCTCGATGTAGCCGATGGCCGCGTCGGTCGCGGCGCGGAACGGCTCGGTGCAGCGGCGCACCTGGGTGAGGAGGAGCCCGCCCTGGACGGCCGCGAGCATCGCCGTGGCCAGCCGGTCGACGTCGGCCGCCGCGGTCAGCGTGCCGTTCTGTTGCATCCGCCGCAGCCCGTCCCGGATCGGCGCCTCCCACCGGTCGAACGCCGCCACCAGGTCGCCGCGCATCGCCTCGCAGGACTCGGCAAGCTCGCTGGCGAGTGAGCCGACGGCGCAGCCGCCCGTGCAGCCACGCTGCTCCTGCATCTCGGCTGCCGCGGCGCACCACGCCCGCAGCGCCTCGATGCTGTCCAGCCGGTCGAGCAGTGGCTGTTGGCCGTCGAGAGTCCGCTCCAGCTGATGACGGATGACGGCGCGGACCAGCTCGCTCTTGTCCCCGAAGTAGTGGTAGATCTGCGAGGCGCTGACGCTGGCCGCCTGCTGCACCTCGGGGATGCTGGTGCCGGCCACGCCCTTGCGGAACATCAGGTCCGCGGCCGTGCGCACGATCCGGTCCCGGGTGCGACGACCGGCGGCCGTGAGCCGCGGCGCGGCCGGGGCCACGCCGCCGGCGGAGGCGGTGTCGACCGGCGTCATCAGCCGATCCTACCGCCGAGTAGCCGCGGCCGCCCCCGGCCGCCGCACGAGGTCAGCCCAGGGTGGGGGCGTGCCACCCGCCGCCGGCGAGGGCGTCCGCCTCGGCCGGGCCCCAGCTGCCCTTCGCGTACGAGAGCACCGGCTCCGCCAGGTCCAGGACCGGCTCCACGATCCGCCACTCCTGCTCGATGGCCTCCTCGCGGGCGAAGCGGAGGTGCCGGCCGTCCAGGGCGTCGTCGAGCAGTCGCTCGTAGGCCTCCCGGCGCGGGCCGAGCGCGGCGCCGAAGTCCACCGGCAGCTCCACCGGCCGGCTCGCCACCTCGGCGCCCGGGTCCTTCGCCTGGATCGACAGGGTGATGCCGTCACCGCGGCCGAGCCGGAAGCGCAGCAGGTTCGGTGGGGTGGGCGAGCCGTCGACGGTCGGCACCAGGTTCTGCCGCGGCGCCTTGAACTCCACCACGACCTCGGTGGCCGTGCCCGGCATCAACTTGCCGGTACGCAGGTAGAACGGCACACCGTCCCAGCGGGGCGAGTCGACGCGCAGTCGGGTGGCCACGAACGTCTCGGTGTTGGAGTCCGGCGCCACCCCCGGCTCGTCGCGGTAACCGGCGTACTGACCCCGGACCGTGGATTCGGGCGACAGCGGAGCGACCCGGCGCAGCACCCGTACCTCCTCCTCGCGGAAGGCGTCGTCGCCGGCCTCGGCCGGCGGCTCCATCGCGAGCAGGGCGACCACCTGGAGCATGTGGTTCTGCAGCACGTCGCGGGTCGCGCCCATCCGGTCGTAGAACCCGGCGCGGCCCTCGGTGCCGAAGCCCTCGGCGAGGGTGATCTGGACGTTGGCGATGTGCTCGGCGTTCCAGAGCGGCTCGAACAGCCGGTTGGCGAACCGGAAGACGCGCAGGCCCTCGACCGCCTCTTTGCCCAGGTAGTGGTCGATCCGGAAGATCCGCTCCGAGGCGAACGCGGCCCGCAGCGACCCGTTCAGCTCGTGGGACGAGGGCAGGTCGCGGCCGAACGGCTTCTCGACGACCACGCGGCCACGGGCGGCCAGCCCGGACGCGGCGAGGCCGTCCACGACTGCGCCGAAGACGGCCGGCGGGATGGCCAGGTAGAACAGCGGTCGCTCCGCGCCGGCCAACCGCTCGGCCAGCCGCCGGTAGGTGTCCGGGTCGGCGTAGTCGCCGGAGATCATGGTGAGGTTGCCGGCGAGCCGGTCGAAGACCTCGTCGTCGACCCGGCCGTGGACCTCCAGCGCCGACTTGCGGGCCGCCGTGACCAGCTGCTCGTCGTCCCAGCGGGAGCGGGCGACCCCGATCACGGGCACGTCGAGTCGGCCGCGCCGGGTGAGTTCGTACAGCGCGGGGTAGATCTTCTTCGCCGCGAGATCTCCGGTCGCCCCGAAGAGCACGACAGCGTCTGAGCGCAGGTCCATGGCACGATCACCTCATCTTGGAATCAGCTTTCCAAGAGTCCCGCTCGCCCCGCACAGCGTCTATCACCAGCGGCGTGACCTGCGCGACACGCCCCGCTCTCCAGGCCGTCGGCCGACCTGCGCGTTCCGCCGGAGCGCGATGGACGACCCGGGGCGTCAGTAGGTAGGTGCGGACGCTGTAGAGCTGCCCCAGAAATGGGGCACGCTCGGTAGACCCCAAGGACCGCCCCACCCGTGCGCCGACCCGGCCCGTGCGTGGACCCGGCCCGTGCGTGGACCCCATCCGTGTGTCGACCCCATCCGGCGCTGCCCACCTCGGGCGTAGCCACCGGCACAGGTCGACCTGCCCCATATCTGGGGCAGGTCGACAGGCGCTGAGCGACCTCCCACCGCCGACCCCGCAGCCCCGGAGCTCCGCGGACCCCGGAAGCCCCGGAGCCCCGGAGCCCCGGAGACCCGCAGCCGCGGCCCCGGGGTGGGGCCGGCGGCCGGGGTGCGGCCGGGTCAGGCCACGACGGAGCGGAGGGGGACCTGGGAGTCGCGGAGGGCGTGGATCAGGTTGCGGAGGAACGGGTGCTCATCGGCGAGCAGACCCTCCGGGTTGGGGATCACCAGGTAGGCCGAGCCGCCCGACACGGACGTCCGGGCCGTGCCGGTGAACCGCTCGACGACCGTCCGGGCGCGGGTCAGGTCGGCGCCGGCCACCTCGATGGTGATGGGCCGCCACTCACCGCCGAGGTTCTCCGGAACCGCCGCGGCGGCCGCCGCCGCGCGCGCCGGGTCGCCGGCCGCCGAGGTCGGGCCGGCGCGGCGGCCCGCCGCGTCGGCGCCCGTCGGTGCCAGCAGCGCGTTGGCCACCAGGTGCAGGCCGATCTCGTTGTACGCCCGGAACAGCGGGTTGAACGCGAACAGCACCGCCCGGCCGTCGCCGGTCGGCTCGTCGACCAGCGCCGCCGTCCCGCGCAACGCGTCCGCCTCGACGGTGTAGCCGTTGGCCCAGAAGGTGTCGCCGGTCGGGTAGCGGAGCACGTTCGTGCCGGTCGTGGTCGGGTTGAGGATCGGGTCGTTGTTGTTGAACTCGAAGTCCTCGGCCGGGCGGCCCGCCGCGACCGGGCTGGCGTGATCGACGTCGACCCGCAGGTGCGAGCCGATCACCGTGTAGCCGGCCGGCTTCGGCTTCTCCGTCGTGGAGGTGAGCCCGGCCGCCCGGGCGACCCGGGTGCCCTCGTTGCGCAGCCCGAGGTAGGTGTGGCCCCGGGCGACCCAGGCGCGCAGGTTGGCCTGCCCGGCAGCGGTGAGCCCACCGGTCGCGCTGCTGCCGTCGGGGACGAGCAGCACCGTACGCCCGGTGAAGGCCGGCGTGTTGTCGTTGATGTCGGCCGTGGTCACCGGCTTCAGGTCCAGCCCCCACCGCTGGCCCAGCACGTAGCGGGCCTCGCCGTGGGAGCCGGAGGTGGTGGAGATGCCGGTGCCCTGGAACAGGCCCACGTCGGGACGGGTCAGTGGGGTGCCGGTGGCCGGCCCGCCCGGCGTGAGGGTGACGCCCAGCGACCCGGCCAGCTCGTCGACCTCGCGGCTGAGCCGGTTCGTGGCCAGCCGGACCACGCCCGCCGGGTCACGGACCAGCGGTACGCCCCGGCCGAGCAGTTGGAAGGTCAACTCGGCGGCCGCCGCCGAGTCCAGCGGGTAGCCGTACGAGCCGTGGTGCCGGGCGGGACCCGACCGGCCGCCCTCGATCGTGCGGACCAGCCGCGCCTTCGGCCGGACGTCGTCGCCGGTGTAGAGGGTCGGCACGCCCATCAGCAGCGGGTTGCTCCAGGACGAGACGTCATAGAAGTACGGGAAGGGCGTGTACGGGTCCTCGCCCATGATCGCCTGGATCCAGTGCTTCTGCGGCTGGTCCATCGGGATCCAGTAGGCGCCCTTCGGCACGGTCACGTTCGTGGCGCTGCGCCCGCCGAAGATCCGCGCCTGCCGCAGCCGGGTCGGCTGCTGGACCTCGTACACCTCGACGTCCATCCGGCGCAGCCGCTCGACCAGCTGCCGCACGTCGGCGAGCTGCCGGTCGGGCAGCAGGAAGTACGACCGGATCTTCACCTCCGGCACCGGGAACTGGACCTCGTTGGTGGGTTGCACCACCTCGTTGGGCTCCAGCGCGCCGGCCCGGCCCTGGGCCAGGGCGTCCGTCCAGATCCGGAAGTAGTCGGTGAGCACCTCGTGCTTGTTGGCGGCCGCCCAGCCGAGCGTCGACCACTGGGTGTGGAACTGCTGCTGCACCCGGTCGGCGACGGCGGAGGCGCTGCCCTTCTCGAAGGTCATGCCGGCGGCGCCGAACCCGGCCGCCGGGACCGTGTCGCCGTAGCCCATGAAGAACAGGTCGTAGGTGTCGTAGTTGAAGTAGCACTCGCTGGTGACGACGTCGTCGCAGGCGCCGTTGTAGCCGAAGCCCGCCTTGTTGGCCTCGCCGATCCGGTTGATCCAGTCGACCGCCTCGCCGGCGATCTCGTGGTGGATGGGGTCGGCGTTGGGCGGGAAGAAGTACTGGTCGCCGCCCATCTCGTGCGCGTCGATGAAGATCTGGGGCGGGTAGCGGCGCAGGAGCTCCAGCTTGGCGTCGGTCTCGCGCTGGGTCCGGGCGAACCAGTCCCGGTTCAGGTCGAAGCCGAACTCGTTCTGCCGGCGGCTCGCGTCGCGGCCGTCCGGGTTCTGGGTGGGCACGATGATCGTGACCAGGTTGTCGTTGCGTTCGGCGACGGCGCAGGACAGGCCGGCCGCCAGCTCGTACAGCGTCTTGAGCGCCGCGTCCGCGCCGCTCTTCTCCCCGCCGTGGACGTTGCCGGTCACCCAGACGATGGCCGGGCTGTCGGCGGCGGTCCGCGCCGCCTCCTTGCGGCTCGTCCGGCGGGGGTCCCGCAGGTCCCGTACGTCCTCGGCGATCTTGCGCAGCGCGGCCGGGCGGACGTGGCGTTCGTTCGACACCACGGCGTACGGCAGCGGTTGGCCGAGCGCACTGCTGCCCAGCACGCCGGTGACCACCCGGTCGGAGGCGACGTCCACGGCTCGCAGATAGGTCCGGATCTCGTCGTTGGTGACGACGCGCTCCTGGCCGAGGCCGAGCGGGAAGCCGAGCGTCGCCTCGGGGCTGGGTACGCGGGACAGGCGGGCGGTGGGGTCGGTGCTGCACGGGGTGGGGGAGGGCGGGCGGGCGCCGGCCGGCGTGCCGCCCAGCGCGGGCGTGAGACCGACCAGGAGGGTGAGGGCGGTGGCGCTCACCAGCCGCCGCGAGCGGAGGGTCCGGAAAGGACGAAACGACGGGGCCATGGGTGCTTCCCTTCTCGGGAAATGGCGCACATTGAGCGGAGCCTATGGTCAGCGACTCCGAAGGGTCAAGATCCGTCGATCGCCGGACCGCCGGTGGCCGGTGTGGCAGGGTTGCCGGCGTAGGACGAGATCTCTGGGAGCCGCCGGGGGGCGACACGTGAAGGCCGTCGTGTGGCAGGGCCCGAACGAGCTCGCCGTCACCCAGGTCCCGGACCCGCAACTGCGCAACGAGCAGGACGCGATCATCCGGGTACGCAAGACGGTCACCTGCGGCTCCGACCTGCACCTGGTGGGTGGACATCTCCCGTTCCTGCGACCCGGCGACGTCCTCGGGCACGAGTTCGTCGGCGAAGTGGTCGAGGTCGGCCCGCGGGTCCGCCGGCACCGGGTCGGTGACCGGGTGGTGGTCTGCTCGGCCATCTCCTGCGGCCGCTGCTGGCACTGTCGCCAGGAGCAGTACTCGCTCTGCGACAACGGCAGCACCGACCCGGTGGGCGCGGATACCGCGTCGCAGCTCCCATCCGGCGGCTGCTACGGCTACCCACCCGCCCTCGGCGGTTTCGCCGGCAGCCACGCCGAGTACGTCCGCGTCCCGTACGCCGACCGGGGTGCCTTCACTGTGCCGGAGGGGGTGAGCGACGAGCGGGCGCTGTTCGCGTCGGACTCCGCGCCCGCCGGCTGGATGGGCGCCGACCTCGGCGGAGTCGCGCCCGGTGACGTGGTCGCCGTGTGGGGCGCCGGCGCGGTCGGTCAGCTGGCGGCCCGCGCGGCGGTGCTCCTCGGCGCCGAGCGGGTGATCGTCATCGACCGCCTGGCGGACCGGCTGGCGCTTGCCCGCGCCCGGTTGGACGTGGAGACGCTCGACTGCCGGACCGAGGACGTCGGCGGTGAGCTGCGGGAACGCAGCGGTGGCCGGGGCCCGGACGTGTGCATCGACGCCGTGGGCACGCAGGTGGACGGCGGCGGACCACGGCGCCGGTACGGGAAGCTCGGGCAGCGGTGGCGTTCACGGGCGGACCGGCCGGTCGTCGCCCGGGAGGCGATCCGCCACTGCCGCAAGGGCGGGAACGTGTTCCTGCTCGGTGTCGTCACCGGCGCGGTCGACGAGTTCCCGCTCGACGTGGTGATGAACCGGGGCCTCACCTTGCGCGGCGCCCGCCAGCACGGGCAGCGCTACATCCCGATGCTGCTCGACCGGATGGCCCGCGGTGAACTCGTCACCGAGTACCTCGCCACCCACACCATGCCGCTGGAGGGCGCCCCGGACGGCTACGACCTGTTCCGCGACCGGCGCGACGGCTGCGTGCGGGCGGTGTTCGAGCCGGCGGCGTAGCGCGACCGGCGGTCCCGTCGGCGCAGGCGGGCCGGAGCGTAGCGACGCCCCGGCCCGCGCGCCCGGTTACGGGAGCGGGTACTCGGCGAGGTAGACCGGCGCGCCGACCCGCGTCATGTCGGCGGCCTCGCCCACGCCGTTGACCACGTGGTCGATCGTGCCGGCGCTCAGGTTCACGGTCATGATGTGGTGCAGCCGCACACCCGGCCGCCGCGGGACCTCGAACCCGTTCTCGGTGTGGATCGACGGGTTGTTCTGGTTGAAGACGTAGACCCCGCCGCCGTGCAGGGTGTGCCGCCGCACGTGGTCGCCGACCTTGTAGCCGGCCCAGCCCGCCACGTCGCCGTTGCGCCAGTCGGCCTGCGTCGGCGGGTCGTACGGCAGCTCGTTCTGGTAGAGGATCGTGGTGCCGTCGTCGCCGTTCCACACCGTGTTGTAGCGCTGGAAGTGCTCCACGAACAGGCCGGTCGCGGTCACATGGTCGCCGTTGATGACCGCGCCGTAGCGACCGGTGTTGGTGCGCCAGCGGTCGGTGTCGCCGTTGACCCCCTCGGTGAAGCCCTCGACGCCGTGGTCGCCGCGCCACACCCAGGTGTGGTCGATCAGCACGTGGTCGCTGTTGACTTCCAGCGCGATGGTGGTCCGGCCGATGTGCGGCCCGCCGACCCGGAAGTACACGTCCGACAGCGTCGTCGGGTTGGCCGGGGTGCCGTGGCCGCGTCCGTGCTTCGAGCCGACGCGGAGCAGCACCGGTGACTCCCGCAGGCCGGCGTCGATCGTCACGCCGGCCACGATGACGCCGGGCACGTCGGCGACGTCCAGCGGCACCGCCCCGTCGACGGCGGTGAGCGTGGCGTGGCCCAGGCCGAGGACCACCGTGTTCGCGCGCTTGACCTCGATGCTGCGGGCGATGTCGTACACGCCGGGGGTGAGCAGCAGGTGCTTGCCGCGCGCCAGCTGGGCGTTGATCACGCGGACCGGGTCGGAGGGCTTGGCGACGTAGAAGTCGTCCAGGCCGATGGTGCGTCCCGGTGTGAGGCCGTCGCCCCAGGAGATGCCCCGGCTGTCGCGCCGCACGGCGGGCACCCGGACCTGGTAGCGGCCCGTCCCGTCGACGAACAGGTACGGCTTCTCCCGGCTGAGCGGGTTCGTGTCGAGCGTCGTGTACGGCGGGTCGGGGAAGGTGGCGTCGTCGGGTGCGCCCACGACGCCCGCGAAGACCTGGTTCCACACGGCGTTCGACCAACCGGCGACCTCGCTGTTGCGGGTCAGCCACTGCTGCTGGGAGCCGTTGGTGGTGGCGGGCAGGCGCGAGTCGGCGATGAAGCCGCCGCTGGCGTACTGGGGGCCGGCCGTGCAGTAGTCCATGAGGGACAGGCCGCCGCCGTCGATGTTGAGCCGGCGCATCGACACCGCCTGGGAGACGGCCCAGAAGTTCGCCGAGGAGCGGCAGCCGTCCTGACCGGCGGCGTTGACGGTGAGCGAGAGGTTCGACAGCGTACGCCAGAAATTGACCAGCGCGATGCAGTTGCTCGTGCCGTTGTCCTGGAGGCAGCGGTTGTACGCCTCGATCTTGCCGGTGATGCGGACGTCGGTGGGGGCGGCGCCGAGACCGGCGATCTCGGTGTAGTAGCCGACCTTGATCTGGAGGGGCTGCTCGGGCGTGCCGTAGCTGCCCGGTTTGAACAGGAACGCGTACCGGTCGGTGCCCATCTCGTTGCCGACCTGCCGGGCGTACGTCGCGTCCAGGGTCGCCTGGATCTCGCTGACCGGCATGCTCGGGTCGAAGACGGTGACGCGCGGCCCGAGGCTCTGCGTACCGGGCCGGGGCGGACCGGCGACGGCCGCCGCGCTCGTGGTGCTCGCCGCGGTGGTGAGCACGAGGCCGACGGTGAGCGCCCGGCCGAGTCGCCGAACGCCGAGGGACTGTCTCATCCGGATCGTCCTCTCCGCCACGCCGGACGGCATTCCGGCGCGGCGACGTGGTGGGGGAGGTGTGAGGTGAGAGCGCTCTCTGAGCCTGCGAGCTGGTATTACGCCGTGAATAAAGGGATCGACATGTTTCTACCCTGTAAAACGCCGGCACGCCACCGTCGGGGGTGCCGAATTTCGATCCCCGCCTTGTGCGCCGTCGGCCTCCCCCGGCCGCGCTACCGCTGGGGGGCGGAGGTGGACTGTTCGGGGACGACGTCCGCGTACCGGGCGCGCATGATCTCGCTCGCCGCGGGCCCGGCGGCGAAGACGAAGTTCTCCGGGTCGAGCTGCCGACCGGTGGCCCGGTCGACCACGACCGGCTCGACCTCGGCGCCGGTCTCCCGGTCGATGAGGATCATGCTGCGCTGGTCGGGCGCCAGCCGGGAGTTGCCCCACGCCGCGAGCGCGACGATCACCGGCCGGAGGCTGCGGCCCAGTTCGGTGAGGACGTACTCGTGGCGGTCGGGGTGGGTCTGGTAGCGCCGGCGCTCCAGCAGGCCGTTCGCGGTCAGGGTGCGCAGCCGGCTGGTGAGGATGCTCGACGAGATCTTCAGGTTCTCCTGGAACTGCTCGAACCGGGTGTAACCGTCAAACGCATCGTGAAGGATCAGGAGGGTCCACCATTCGCCGACCACGCCGAGCGTGGCGGAGAGGGGGCACTCGCGGTCCTCCAGGCGGATCTTGCCGGCCATGTTGCTCCTCGACCAGTGGGTGCTAATGTCGAAGTGACTCACTTCTAGTTCAGCAGTAACAATACGACGCCGCCGCGCGTCCGTCTCGTGCTGCCCGTGGAGAGGACATGTGATGACGCGGAACCTGCCCGACCGGGACTCGCTCGCCGGTCGGCGGGCCCTCGTCACCGGCGGTACGAATGGCGGCACCATCCCGACCGTCTGGCCCGTACCCGCATCGAGCCAAGGAGCACCAGCATGAACACCACGCCCGACCTCATCCGCCGCTACTTCGAGCTGGCCGGCCAGCCGGACAAGGACGACTACTTCGCGCTCTTCGCCGACGACGCGGTCGTGCAGGACGAGGGCAAGACCTACCGGGGCATCCAGGAGATCCGTGCCTGGCGCGCGGACGTGCCGCTGGTCTCGTACGAGATCACCGACGTCGAGGAGACGCCGGAGGGCACGGTCGTCACCGCGACGATCACCGGCGACTTCCCCGGCAGCCCCTTCGCCGGCCTGCGCTTCCGCTTCGAGGAGTACGACGGCGGTCGGATCCGGCGGCTGCGCATCGCCCCCTGACCGGGTGCGCGAAAGTGAACATTCCTCGGTGTCGGGCGGGCTAGATTTTTGCAGTGGATGCCCGAACCGGTGTGATCGAGGCGCTGAAGGCGGACCCGGCCACCGTCTCGGTCCGGCGCTCGCTGGAGGTCTACTACGGCGACCCGGCGCGCGAGGCAGCCATGGACGCGTTCTACGCGCGCTTCGTGCAGCCCGGTGACCTCGTCTTCGACGTCGGCGCCCACGTGGGCGACCGGGTCGGCAGCTTCCGCCGGCTCGGCGCCCGCGTGGTCGCCGTCGAGCCGCAGCCGCCCTGCGTCCGGGCGTTGCACACGATCTACGCGGCGGACCCCGGCGTGACGGTGGTCGAGGCGGTCTGCGGGGCACGCGGAGGCCGGGTCGCGTTCAACGTCAACACCGCCAACCCCACGATCTCCACGGCGTCCCCGCAGTTCATCGCGGCGGCGGGCGGGGCGGCCGGGTGGGCGCACGAGCGGTGGGACGAGCGGATCGACGTCGCCTCGGTCACGCTCGACGGCCTGATCGCCGCGCACGGCGTACCGGCCTTCGTGAAGATCGACGTCGAGGGCTTCGAGGACGCGGTGCTGTCGGGCCTGACCCGGCCGCTGGCCGCGCTCTCCTTCGAGTTCACGACGATCGGCCGGGAGGTGGCGCAGCGCTGCCTGGGCCGGCTCACCGCGCTCGGCTTCCACGCCTTCAACGTCGCACTCGGTGACGCGATGGGGTTCGTGTTCCCGCAGTGGACGTCCGCGTCGCGCATGGGCGCGCACCTGCGGTCGCTGCCCCACGAAGCCAACTCTGGTGACGTCTACTGCCGGTCGAGGCCCCAGCCGGCCCGCTGATCCCCCTTGGCATTGCACCCGTATTGCGAAACGCGTACGGTGGTTGGCAATGCAGTTGTATTGCAAAAGGGGAGAGCGGCGTGCGGGTGATCGGTTTGTCCGAGGTGAGCAGGGAGATGACGCCCCTGGTCGGCGGCAAGGCCGCCGGGCTGGGCGAGCTGGTCCGTCTGGGCGAGCGGGTGCCCGACGGGTTCTGCGTCACCACCACCGCACTCCGCCCGGGTGACCTGCCAGTGGCCGAGATCGCGGCCGCGTACCGGGATCTCGGCGGCGGGCCCGTCGCGGTCCGTTCCAGCGCGACCGCCGAGGACCTTCCGGACGCCAGTTTCGCCGGGATGCGGGACACCATCCTCGACGTCACCGGCGAAGCCGACCTGCTGACCGCGATCGAGAAGTGCCGGCAGTCGCTGCACACGGCCCGCGCGCTCGCCTACCGGGAGGCGCGCGACCTCGCCGACGGTTCCGACGAGATGGCCGTGGTGGTGCAGCGCATGGTGGCCCCCACGGTCGCCGGGGTCCTGTTCACGGCCAACCCGGTGACTGGTCGCCGGACGGAGATGGTCGTGGAGGCCGCGGCCGGTCTGGGCACGGCCGTGGTGGACGGGACCGGCGACGTCGAGCGGCACGTCCTCGACGGGACGCCGCAGGCAGGGGCCGGCCTGCTCACCGCCGCCCAGCTCGAGGAGCTGCACCGGACGGGTGAGCGACTCCAACACCAGCGCGGTGGCCCGCAGGACATCGAGTGGGCGTACGACCGGGACGGCGTCCTCTGGCTCCTGCAGTCCCGACCGATCACCACCCTGTTCCCCCTCCCGCCGGCCGCCGACGACGCCGACCCTCGCCTCTACCTGGAGTTCGGCCACGTGCAGGGCATGCTGCAGCCGGTCACCCCCATGGGCATGTCGACCCTCAAGTCGCTCGTCTCGGCCATGCTGGCGGGCTTCGGCCTCCGGGTCGAGGTCACCGACATCGGTGGCCGGCTGTACGGCGACCTGACCGACCTCGTCCGCGACCGGTCCGCCCGCAAGCGCGTGGTCAACCTGCTCGCGGTCGACTTCGGACCGCGCGCCCAGGCGGCGGTGCAGCAGGTGCTCGACGATCCGCGGTTCGCCCCACGTCCCGGCCGTGGTCGTGGCCGCGGGGGTGCCGCGCCGAGCGCGAGGACCGCCGTCCGCGCGCTGACCGGCGTCACCCGGGCGCTGGCCCGGCCGGAGGCCGCCCGCACCCGACTGTTCGCGGAGCTCCGCCGGCTGGAGGCGGACGCCGCCGCGCCGGCCGGACTCACGGCCGCCGCCGACCGGCTCCGGTTCGTCCGGGCCCAGGACGCGTCGACGAGCCCGGACGCCATCGTCTGGCCGATCGTCGCCGGCATGCTCGCGGCGGCCCTCCCACCGCACCTGCTCAAGGGGGTGGCCAGCCGCGACGAGATCAACACCGTGCTCGGGGGGATGCCGCACAACGTCACCATCGAGATGGACCTCGCACTGTGGCAGCTCACCACCCGGGCCCGCGACCACCGTGACCTGCTGCTCACCACCCCGCCGGCGGAACTCGCCCGCCGCTACCACCGGGGGACGCTGCCGGAGATCGGGCTCGCGGGCTTCCTCGACCGGTACGGCCACCGCGCCGTCGCCGAGGTCGACCTCGGCGTGCCGCGCTGGGCGGAGGACCCGACCCCCGTCTTCGCCACGATCGCCAACTACCTGCGGGTGACCGACCCCGAGCAGGCGCCCGACCGACGCTTCGCCCGTGCCGCCGCCACCGCCGAGGCCGCGCTCGACGACCTCGTGGCGCGGGCCCGCCGCCGGCGGCCGATCCGGGGCCGGCTCGCGGGGTTCCTGCTGCGCCGGGCCCGCTCGCTGGCGGGCCTGCGCGAGGCCGGCAAGTTCGGCGGCCTGTACCGGCTGCGCGAGATGCGGCGCCAGTTGCTGCTGATCGGCGCCGACCTGACCGACCACGGTCTGCTGGCTCGACCGGACGACATCATGTTCCTGACGCTGGAGGAGGTGGCAGCGGCCGTCGACGACCGGGTCGACCACCGGTCCACGGTGACCGAGCGCCGGGCGGTGCACCGGCGGGAGCTGCGCCGTCGGACCGTGCCGGTCGCCGTGCTCTCCGACGGCACCGACCTGGAGGCGGTCCGGTCGACGCCGTCCGACCCCGCCGGGGCCCTGCGCGGGGTGGGCGCGGCGGCGGGTGTGGTGACCGGCCCGGCGCGCGTGGTTCACGACCCGGCCACCGCCCACCTGGAGCCGGGCGAGATCCTCGTCGCGTCCACCACCGATCCCGGCTGGACGCCCCTGTTCCTCACCGCCGCCGGGCTGGTCACCGAGACCGGCGCCGTGATGGCGCACGGCCCTACGGTGGCCCGGGAGTACGGCATCCCCGCCGTCATCTGCGTGCCCGACGCCACCCGTGCGATCCGCACCGGCGACATCGTCACCGTGGACGCCGCCGCCGGTACCGTGACCGTGGCGGCCTGACCGGGATCCACCGCTCCCCACCGGCCGCGGCGAGCGGCGGCCGGAGCCTCTCGTGACAGCATGGAGGCCATGCCCAAGAAGGTCGACCGCCACGAGCGGCGAACCCTCATCGCCGACGCGCTGATGAGGGTCGCCGCTCGGCAGGGTCTGGAGGCGGTGAGCCTGCGTCACGTCGCGGCCGAGGCCGGCGTCTCCCCGGGCATGGTGCAGCACTACTTCCGGACGAAGGACGAGATGATGGCCTTCGCCATGGCCGTCGTGCGGGAGCGCAACCAGGTCAGGGTCACCGAGGCGATCACCCGGCTGGGCGAGGAGCCGCCGCCGCGGTCGGTGCTGCGGGCGCTGATCGGCGCGGTGTTGCCGCTGACCGAGGAGTCCCGTGCGGACGGACGGGTCGCGCTGGCGTTCCTCGCCTACGCCGCCGTACGCCCCGACGTCGCCGCCGGCCTGAGCGAGGACACCCGACAGCTGTCGGCCTTCGTCGCCGGCCTCCTCCCCGGGCCCCAGCCGGAAGAGCGTGCGGCCGCCCTGCTCGCGCTGATGGAGGGCCTCGGCCTCTACCTGCTCAGCGGCCAGTACGACGCCGAGCGGGCCCTGGCCGCGCTCGACACCCAGCTCGACGTCGCCTTCGCGCCGGTCGGCCCGCCGGCCCGGTAGCCGCCGCGGCGGCTACCGGGCCGGGAACGCGGCGACGCGTCACCGGCTCAGCCGGCGGTACCGGCGTACGGCGAGCGGCGCGGCCACCGCGATGATCAGCAGTGGCCAGCCCACCGCGAGCGGCAGCGGGTGCTGCGCCGCCCACGACTCACCGCCGATCCCGGGATTGCCGAACAGCTCCCGGGCCGCCGCCACGGTTGCGGAGAGCGGGTTCCAGGCGGCGACCGCGCCGAGCCAGTCGGGCAGCAGGTCGGGGGCGACGAAGACGTTGGACAGCGCGGTGAGCGGGAAGGCCAGCGGGAAGACGATCACGCTGACCGTATCCGGGTTCGGCACGGCGAGCCCCAGCAGGATCCCGACCCAGGTGAACGCCAGCCGCAGCAGCAGGATCAGGCCCGCCGCGGCGAGGGCGTCGCCCAGCCCGTTGCGCCACCGCCACCCGACCAGCAGGCCGCAGACCACCAGGGTGGCGAGCTCCAGCACGGCCCGGACCAGGTCCGCGCCGGCCCGCCCGGTCAGCGGGGCGGAGCGGGCCATCGGCAGCGAGCGGAACCGGTCCACCACGCCTCGGCCGGCGTCCAGGGAGATCTGAGAGGCGGTGGCGCCGAGCCCGTACAGCATGGTCATCACGAACACACCGGGCAACAGGAACTCGCGGTAGCTGCCGTCGCCGGGCACCGCCATGCCGCTGCCGAAGACGTAGCCGAAGACCAGCACGAACATGATCGGCAGGGAGAAGTAGAGGACGATCTCCTCGGGCGAGCGGATCACGTGCCGCATGTTGCGTCCGGTCATCACCCAGCCGTCCGCCACCGCCCAGCGCAGCCGGTCCAGCGGGCCCCCCGGACCCGGGTCCACCGCCGCGTCGCCCGCCGCGCGGCGCGTGTCGATGGTCGCGGTCACGCCGCCCCCTCCGCCCGCTCGGCCGGCTGTGCGGCATGCCCGGTCAGCCGCAGGAACGCCTCGTCGAGGGTGGGGCGGCGCAGCACCACGTCCTCCACCGCGACGGCGGCGTCCTGCAGGGCCCGCAGAACGTCGGCGAGCACCGTGATCCGGTCGGCGACCGGCGCCCGCAGCTGCCGCACCCCCGTGTCCACGGTCACCGTCGCACCCGTGATCCGCTCGACGATCCCGGCCGCCACCGGCAGCTGCGCCGCGTCGCGGACCACCAGCTCGATCCGGTCCGCCCCGATGCGGGCCTTCAACTCGGTCGACGTGCCCTCGGCCACCACCCGACCCGCGTCGACCACCGCGATCCGGTCGGCGAGCTGATCGGCCTCCTCCAGGTACTGGGTGGTCAGCAACACCGTCGTGCCCTCGGCGACGACGGACCGGACGGCGTCCCACAGGCCGTTGCGACTGCGCGGGTCCAGACCCGTGGTCGGCTCGTCCAGGAACAGCACCCGGGGCGTGGTGATCAGGCTGGCGGCCAGGTCGAGGCGGCGACGCAGCCCGCCCGAGTAGCCGCCGGCCGACCGGTCCGCCATCTCGGTCAGCCCGAACTGGTCGAGCAGCTCGTCGGCCCGTCGGCGGGCCCTCCGGGTCGGCAGGTGCCGCAGGCGACCGAAGAGCACGAGGTTCTGCCGCCCGCTCAGCGTCTCGTCGACCGCGGCGTACTGACCGGTCAGCCCGATCAGGGTGCGGACCCGGTCGGGGCGGCGGGCCACGTCGTACCCGGCCACCCGGGCGTGACCGGCGTCGAAGCGCAGCAGCGTCGCCAGGATCCGCACCGCCGTGGTCTTGCCGGCGCCGTTGGGGCCGAGCAGCCCGCAGATCGTGCCGGCGGGCACTCTCAGGTCGAAGCCGGCGAGGGCGGTGGTCCGCCCGTACCTCTTGCGTAGTCCCTCGGCCACCACGGCCGACGTCTCGTCTCTCATGCGGGCAGCGTGGCCGGCGGCGCTGACCGAACGCGCACCGTGCGCTGACGGCGGCCGTCAGCCGACGTCCAGCAGCTCCGCCGCCTGTGCCCGACCCAGGCCGGCGCCCCGCGCGAAGGCCCGGTCGAACGCGCTGTCGCCGATCGTCGCCCGGGTCGCCGCCGCCACCGGCGCGACCTCGGCCGCGCCGCCGGCCCCGGTGTCCCGCAGCAGCGCCGCCGCGGCACCGAGCAGCAACGCGGCCCGCTCGCCGTCGCCCCGCCGCAGCACCGGCCCGACCAGTCCCTCCACGGCCGCGCCGGCCGTCGGCACGTCCCAGACACCGAGGGTGGCGCCCAGCACCCGGCGGTAGTGCGCCCGGGCGACCTCGGCGTCGCCGACCGCCTCCGCGATCCGTCCCAGCGTCACCATCGCCGACAGGCGGACCACCTCGGCGCCGAACCACCCGGTGGGGCACTCGGCCACGGCCTGCTCGCACAGCAGCCGCGCCCGCTCCGGGTCGCCCTGCCGGCGGGCGATCTCGCCCAGCCCCGAGTGCGCCGCGGCCACCAGCTCCGGCGCGCCGGCCGGCTGCGCGACCTCCACCACCCGCCGATAGTCGGCGGCGGCCCCGGCCAGGTCACCCACCCCGATCCGCCCGTCCGCCCGGGTGCGCAGCAGCTCCGCCATGTCGATCGCCGAGCCGAGCTCCTGCGCCAACCGCAGCGCCTCGGCCATCGGCTCGACCGCCGCCCGCGGATCCCCGACCCGGTAGGCGCCCTCGACGATCGTGGCGAGGACCAGGATCATGCCCCACCGTTCGCCGATGGCGCGGAAACCGTCGAGGCTCGCCGCCAGTTCGGCGCGGGCCTCGTCGTACCGGCCGTCGAACAGGCCCACCATGCCCATGCCGAGCGAACCCAGCGCCTGGCTCCACGGGTCGGCGCCGAGCATCACCGCCCGGGTTCCCGGGTCGTGCAGCAGCGAGATCCGCTCCGGCGACGGGGGACCGGCAGTCATCCCGGACAGGTAGAGCAGGAACGGGTACGCGGCGGGCCGACCGAGGCCCCAGAGGATGTCGCTGGCCGGGGTGACGTCCCGTGCGCCCGACCCGCCGGCCCCGTTCACGCCGGCGATCAACAGGCAGAGCGCGTACTCCTCGGCGAGGCCCGGCGGCGGCCCGCCGAGCCGGTCGACGAGCTGCCCGGCCAGCGCGGCGCCCTCACCCCGAAGGCCCCGCAGCCACCAGTAGAACGACAGGGCGGCGACCAGCCGCAGCGCGGTGTCCACCTCGTCGTCGGCGACCGCCCGGCGCAGGGCGGCGTGCAGGTCGTCGCGGTCGGCGTCCAGCCGCCGCAGCCAGTCCAGCTGCGCGGCGCCCCGCAGGCCCACGTCCCCCGCGCGGGCGAGATCGAGGAAGTACGCGGCGTGCGCCGCGCGCAGCAGGTCGGTCTCGCCGGACTCGGTGAGCTGCTCGGCCGCGAAGGCGCGGACCGTCTCCAACATCCGGAAGCGCCCGTCGGCGGCGTCCACCAGGGACTTCTCCGCCAGGCCGGTGACCGCGTCGAGCACGTCGGCCCCGAGCCCGCAGACCCGCTCCACAGCGGCCAGGTCGGGGGTCCCGGCGAAGACGCTCAGCCGGCGGGCCAGCCGCCGCTCCGGCTCGTCCAGCAGGTCCCAGCTCCATCGGACCACCGCGCGCAGGGTCTGGTGGCGGGGCTCGGCGACCCGACTGCCGCGGTTGAGCAACCGGAACCGGTCGTCGAGCCGGGCCGCCACCTCGCCGACCGGCAACGCCCGCAGCCGGGCGGCGGCCAGCTCGATGGCGAGGGGGAGGCCGTCGAGCGTACGGCAGATGCGCAGCACGGCCTCGACGGTGCCGGCGTCGACGGCGAACCCCGGTGCGACGTCGGCCGCCCGGTCCGCGAAGAGCCGGACCGCCGGATAGCCCCGGGCCACCTCGGCCGGGACCGCCTCCGGCGGCACCGGCAGGCCCTGCACGGGACAGAGCGCCTCCCCGGTGACACCGAGCGGTTCCCGGCTGGTGGCCAGGATGCGCAGTGCCGGGGCGGCACCGAGCAGGCGCGCGGCGAGCCCGGCGGCCTCGGCGACCACGTGCTCGCAGTTGTCCAGCACCAGGAGGATGCGGCGGTCGGCGAGCGCCGCCACCAGCCGCTCGGTGCCGTCCGGCGGGCCGCCCGGCACGCGCAGGCCGCCGTCGCGCAAGCCGAGCGCGGCGAGCACCGCCGGTGCCACCGCGCCGCCGGTCGGCACGGCGGCCAACTCGACCAGGCAGACCGGGCCACCGTGTCGTTCGGCGGCCTCCAGCGCCAGTCGGGTCTTGCCGGCGCCTCCCGGGCCGTGCAGCGTGACCAGGCGGGCCTCCCCGAGCTGCTTGCCGAGCCGACGCAGCTCCTGCTCGCGCCCGACGAAGCTGGTCAGCTGGCTGGGCGGTGGGGTCGGACGGGGAGCGGCGTCGGCGGCGGGCGTCCCCGGGTCGCGCAGCAGACCCGTGTGCAGGGCGACCAGCTCGGCGGACGGGTCGCTGCCCAGCTCCTCGGCGAGCAGGCGGCGCAGCTCGGCGAAGACGGCATGCGCCTCGCTCCGCCGGCCGTCGGCGTGCAGCGCGCGCATCAACTGGCCGTGCAGTCGTTCCCGCAGGGGGTGGGCGGCGACCAGCTCCCGCAGCTCCGCCACCAGCGGCGCGGTGGCCACCTCCCCCGGCTTCGCCGCCGCCAGGGACAGCTCCGCCTCGATCCGGTCCTCGGTCGCCGCCAGCCGGCGGTCCCGCAACCGGGCCGCCTGCCCGGCGGCGAACGGCGCGTCCGTGACATCCGCGAGGGGTTCTCCGCGCCACAGCGCGAGGGCCTCCCGCAGCAGGTCGGCGGCGCGGCGTGGGTCACCGGCGGTGAGCGCGGCCCGTCCGGCGTCGGCGAGCCGGCCGAACCGGTGGACGTCGACGTCCGCCGGCTCCACCGCCAGCCGGTAGCCGGCCGGGTGGAACTCGACCGGCTCCGCTCCCGCCGCCGACAGCACCTGACGCAGGCGCGACACCTGCGACTGCAGTGCGTTCGCCACCCCGGTCGGCGGTTCGTCGCCGTACAGGCCGTCGACCAGCCGGTCCCGCGGCACGATCCGCCCGGCGTCGAGCAGGAGCAACACCAGCAGCGCGCGCAGTCGGGGCCCGCCGACGGCGAGTCGGTGGCCGTCGGCGGGGTACACCTGGGTCGTGCCCAGGATGCCGAACCGCACGGCGTCGATTGTCGCTCAGGCAGCGCCGGCCGGGTGCGCGGCGGCGCCGGGCATGAATCATCCCGCCCTGACCGGGTAGGTGCGGCCGTGGTCGACGCCGGAGCGCGGGGCAGAGGGGAGTCGGTCGCCGCCGCGCCACCGGGGCGCGCGGCGCGCCTCCTCGCGGGTCTGCGCCGCCGCTCCACCCACACCCTCCGCGACCGGCTGCGGCGGGTACGCGCCGGCGGGGTGCTGGCCGTGCAGGCCGGGCTCGCCGCCGGCCTCTCCTGGTGGGTCGCCGACGGCCTGCTGCACATCCCGCAGCCGCTGTTCGCGCCGATCTCCGCGGTCATCGCGCTGGCCGCGTCGGTGGGCCAGCGGTTGCGTCGCACCATCGAGATGGTCGTCGGGGTGTCGCTCGGCGTGCTCGTCGGAGATGTGCTCATGTACCTCTTCGGCAACGGGCTGTGGCAGCTCGGCGCGATCGTGGTGCTGGCGATCGTCGTGGCGGTGCTCATCAGCCGCAGTCCGGCGGTGATCGTGCAGGCGGCGGCGACCGCCGTGCTCATCGCCACGCTCAGCCCCGCGGTGGAGAACGTGGAGATCCCGAGGTTCCTCGCCGCCCTGGTCGGTGGCGGGGTGTCGCTGGCGGTCACCGCGGTGCTGCTGCCGCTGAACCCGCTACGGGTGATCAACCGGGCGGCGACCCCCGCGCTGGAGCTGCTGGTCGAGCAGTTGGAGGTGACCGCGGAGGCCCTGCGGCGCCACGACGCTCCCGCGGCCCAGGCGGCGCTCGACCGGCTCCGGGACAACAAGCAGGAGATGGACGCGTTCTCGGAGGCGGCGCAGGCGGCCCGGGAGGCGAGCACCCTGTCCCCGGTGCGCTGGGAGAACCGGCAGGGCCCGGTCGGCCGGTACGCGCGGGCGGTCGAGCCGGTCGATCGCGCCATGCGCAACAGCGGCACGCTGATCCGGCGGACGGTGACGCTGATCGAGGACGGGGAACCGGTGCCCGGCCCGCTGCCGGAGGCGATCGCCGGGCTCGCGAAGGCGGTGCGGACGCTTCAGCGGGAGTTCACCGGCGCGGACGACCCTTGCCAGGCCCGGGAGCAGGCGGTGCGGGCGGTGGCGGCGGCGGGTCGCGCGTACCGGGAGGGTGTGGGCTTCTCCGGGGCGGTGGTGGTGGCGCAGGTCCGGACGACCGCGAGCGACCTCATCGTGGCCACCGGCCTCGAGCAGGAGGACGCGAACGACCTGATCCGGCGCGCGTTCGGCGCACTCCGAGCCGACTGACCCGGTGCCCTCGGCCTCAGCGGGAGCGGCCGCCGGGGCAGGAGTCGTCGGGGTCGACGGCCCGGGTCACCCGGGTGCCGATCTCGCGAAGCCGGCGCTGCTGGGCCTTCGTCAGCGGGTCGAACACGTACGCGCGGACCGCCGCCACGTGCCCGGGCGCGGTCGCGACCACCTTGGCCCAGCCCTCCTCGGTGAGGACGGCCAGGGTGTAGCGGCCGTCCGTCGGGTCGGGGGTGCGCCGGACCCAGCCGCGTCGCTCCAGCCGGCTGACCACCTGGGACAGGCGGGAGAGCGAGCCCTCGGCGAGCGCTGCCAGCTCGCTCATCCGCCGCGTGCGGTCGGGGGACTCGGAGAGGCCGGCCAGCACCTGGTACTCGAAGTGGCTGAGGCCGGCGTCGCGCTGCAGTTGGGCGTCGAGCGCGCCCGGCAACTTGATCAGGAGGCTGACCAGCGACAGCCAGGTCTCTCGCTCCTCGGCGTTGAGCCAGCGCGGTTCCTCCGACGTCTCCATGCGACCAGGATAACTTCACCATTGAAGTGAGGCCGGTCACGCTTCACTTGCAGCTTGAAGTCATTGCCGCGTAGCGTCCCTTCACGCTTGAAGTGATGACAGGGTGGAGACCTCAATGAACATCGTCTTGTGGATCATCGCGGCCGTCTTGGCCGTCGCCTTCCTCGGCGCCGGCCTGATGAAGCTCACGCGGCCCAAGGAGAAGCTGATCGAATCCGGGCTGGGCTGGGCGGAGAGCTGGTCCGACGGCTCGGTGAAGCTCATCGGCGCGCTGGAGGTGCTCGCCGCCGTCGGGTTGGTGCTGCCGGCGCTGCTCGACATCGCGCCCGTGCTCGTGCCGCTCGCCGCGCTCGGCCTGCTGATCATCATGATCGGCGCGGTCGTGGTGCACGCCCGCCGCCGGGAGTACCCGCAGGTGCTCTTCAACGTGGTGCTGCTCGTGCTGTCGGCGGTGCTCGTCTGGGGCCGGTTCGGCCCGTACTCCTTCACCTCCTGAGCGCCCCGGGCGGTCAGTCGAACCGTTCGGTCGTGACCGGCACCAGCCCGCACAGCCGGACGGTCGAGGTCAGCTCGTGCAGCACGGGGCCGACGGCGCGATCGGCGGCGGTGGCCAGCAGCACGGTCAGGTCGAGGGACCAGGCGAGACCCCGCCCGACGCGCCGCAGTGTCCAGTCGAACCGGTCCTCGCCGACCTGCCGCCGGCCCTGGGTGGCCGTCACGTCGGGCACCCGGCGCGCGGGCGGCTCCCCGGCGAACAGCACCCGGTAGACCCGCCGCTCGGCGAACCCGTCGGGCACCTCGACGGGGCCGAGCCGCAGCGGGGCCGCGACCGGGAACGCCTGCTCGTCGTCGAACCGGGCCCGCAGCGACGCCTCGTCGGGCAGCGGCCCGCCGCCGAGCCGCCGGTGGGTGGCCTCCGCGCCGGCCCGGTCGACCGGCACCACCCGGGCGCGCAGTCCCGGATCGGCACGCAGCGCCCGGTGATGGGCGGCGTCGCTCCACCAGGCCGGCTCGGAGGGCGTCCAGACCGCGCCTCGCAGGCCGATCGTGGTCCAGTCGGCGGCCCGCACGAACTCCTCGACGACCAGCGCCTCGACGCCGGCGGCCGGCCGCGGCCCGGCGTGCGGCCCGTGGATCAGGTAGTAGTCCAGCGGTGGCTCCCACCGACCGGCGGTCGCCACCACCCCGGCGGGCCGCGTCCCGATCGTCACCCGGCCTCCCTCACCACCTGACCTGCGCGTCCCCGGCACGGTAACCCGGGCCGGGCGCGCCCGTGGGTCAGCGCGCCGGCGTCGGCGGAACGGGAAGCACCACGCCCTCGACGGAGGACCGGTGCGCCAGCTCGATCAGCGTGACGGTGTCCACGGCGTCGCGGGCGTCGACCGGCATCGGGCCGTCCCCGCGCAGCGAGGCCGCCACCTGGGCGTAGAAGCTCTCGTAGCGCCCCGGCTCGGTGGGCACCCGCCGCAGGTCGCCGTCGACACCGAGCAGGCCGTACCGGTCGGGCGAGACCTCGCCCCAGCCCGGGGTGCCCGGTCGACCGCCGTCGCGCAGCGCCGCCTCCTGCGGGTCCAGCCCGTAGGTGGTGTAGCCCGCCTGGTCCCCGAGGACGCGCAGCCGGGGGCCGAGCTGCGGGGTCACCGCGCTCATCCACAGGTGGGAGCGGACGCCGTCGGCGTGGGTCAGCGCCACGAACGCGTCGTCGTCCACCTCGGCGCCCGGCCGACGTCGGTCGACCTCCGCGTAGACGCTCCGCACCGGACCGAACAGCTGGACGGCCTGGTCGACGAGGTGGGCACCCAGGTCGAAGAGGGCGCCGCCGGCCTCGTCCGCGCCGGCCTTCTCCCGCCAGCCCGGCTTGATCTCCGGCCGCCAGCGCTCGAAGCGGGACTCGAACCGGGTCACCCGCCCCAGCTCGCCCCCCTCCACCAGGCGGCGCGCGGTCAGGAAGTCACCGTCCCAGCGGCGGTTCTGGAACACCGTCAGCGGCACCCCGCGATCCGCCGCCTCGTCGACCACCTGCCGGGCCTCGGCCCCGGTCGCGGCGAGCGGCTTGTCGACGACCACCGCGATGCCGGCGGCGATCGCCGCCCGGGCCATCGGCACGTGCAGCCGGTTGGGCGTCGCCACCACGACCAGGTCCAGGGCGTCGGGCGTACGCCACAGCACGTCCACGTCCTCCACCAGCCGGGCGTCCGGGTGGTCGTGCCGGACCTGCTGCCGCCGCTCGGGATCGCGGGTCACCACGGCGTGCAGGCGCAGGCCGGGCGTCGCGGCGATCAGCGGTGCGTGGAAGACCCGACCGGCCAGGCCGTAGCCCAGTAGACCGACCCGCAACGGCGCCTGACTCGTCCCCGCCATGCCATCCTCCCCAGTTCCGGCCGGCGCCCGCGCGTGAGCCGGCTCCGGTGGCACCGAATTTACGCGGCGCGCCGACGCCGACGGCTCGACATGGTGAAGATCACCCGCCGTGACCGGAGCCGCTCACAGCCGCTCGTACTGCTGTCGCAGGAGGGACTCCGCCGCCGTGACGTCGTCCGACGCCTCGCCGCCGGCCGTGACGAGCAGGACGACGTCGTCGTGCTGGGCGACCGCGTGCACCTCGGGCAGGGCGGATCCGTTACCGGCCGGACCGATGAACGCCGTCCCGCCGGGAACCGACGCCAGGCCGACCTCCCCACCCGGGGTGCGGACGCTCCGCTCGGCGTCGGTGTACAGCCGCACGAACTCCTCGGCGGGCTCCGCCGACTCGAACTGGAGCAGCACGACCCGCATCGACGCGGAGTCCGGCTCCGCCCAGGCGGACCTGGCGGACTGCTGCACTCCGGCGAGTTGCATAGCGGCCAGCAGTGCCTGCGGGCTGCTGTCGAGGGCGACGATGTCCGCGAACGCGGCCCGGCCGTTCGCGTCGGGAACCGTGATCGGCGTGGCGTCCTCCGGTGGTGCGACGATCCGCGCGACCAGGGTGTTCTCCTGGCCGGCCTCCGGAGCGGGTGAGTGGGCGATCTTCCAGCTCACCACCGCGATCAGGGCCACCGCGCCGACCAGCGCGAGGGTGACCGCGGTGATGCGCGCCGGCCGGTGCCAGCGGGGCGGCGGCGCCTGTCGGCGTGCCAACCCCGGCACGGACGGCAGGATCAGCTCCGGCTCGCTCGCCACCGAGCTGTCCGGTTCGTGATGAGGCGTGGCCTCCGGGCCGGACGTCGTGGCCTCCGGGCCGGACGTGGGGGAGGGCTCGCGGTCGGTGCGGGGAGTGTCGTCATCCTGGGCGGGCGGCGCGAGCGCGGCGTCCGCCGTCGGTGCCTGCGTCGTCGGTGCCTCCGCCGCGCGTACCTCGGCCGCCTGCGTCTCCGCCGTCTGCGTCTCCGGCGTGCGTGGCTCCGTCGTGTGTGGCTTCCCCGGCGCGGAGACGGCGCTCCGGTGGGGCGCGGCCAGGAGGGCGGAGACGGCGCCGGAGAGCAGCAGGAGCCCGGACAACCCGAGCCAGGTCCCCTGGAGGTAGTGCGTGCTCGGATAGTCCTTCGTCGGGAAACCGCTCGCGCTCAACGCGGCGCCGTTGGGCAGGAAGGTCAGCGCGATCACCACGAGGGTCGCCGCGCCGAGCGCCAACCGCAGGACGTCGCGCCACTGTGGACGCGCCCAGGCGACGGCGAAGAGTGCCAGCAGCGCGAGCCACCCGACGCAGAGCGCGATCAGGGAGCCGGGAAGGTCGATCAGCGCGAAGGTGCGCACCTCGCCCGACGGGGGACGACCCAGGAGAAGCTCGACGTTGTCCCGTCCTTCGCGCACCTCCACCCAGGGCCGCCCGTACGCGGCGCCGAGCATCACCAGCCCGGCGAGGGCGAGGACGACGGCACGTGCCCGCCGGCCGGCGCGTACGATCGTGGCGGGCCGCGTTGGGGCGTGGTTCGACTGATCCGTGCTCGTCACGAATGGATCATGGCACCGCCCCCGCGGCTCCGCCGTCCCGCCGGGACCAAGAGCCGATTGTGGTAGAAATCGGCCCCTGGAGGGGCGCTTTCCTACCACGATCTCCTGGTGCTCGGGTCAGACGCCGAGGCCACCCAGCACGGTCATCTCCTGGCTGCTGAACTCGCCGGTGAGCATCGGCATGGCCCGGGCGATGGCGGCCTTCGTTTCCGGCAGCTGGAGCGAATCGTCATGGTGCTGCTTGGACTCCCAGATCTCGGTCACCGTGATCAGGTCGGGGTCGCCCTCCGGGACGCCCACCGCGTAGAGGCGGCATCCGGCCGAGCGCAGGCCGTCGGCGCCCTCGAGCAGGATGGCGACCACCTCGCCGCGCTGACCCGGACGGGCCCTCATCGAGCCGACGAAGCCGTATGGCATGGCAGGTCCTTCCGTCCGCGCGGATCGCCCGTCCGCGATCGGCCACCAGCCTGCCGCACGGGTCTGACAGATCGCGGCCGGAGCGCCCGCCCGGCGCGGCGCACCCCCGGTCGTCCGGGGGTGCGCCGACGCCGACGCCGACGCCGAGGTCCGCCGGCCCGTACGGTGACGGGCCGGCGGACCGGGGTCTCACGGGTTGGTGATGCCGAGCGAGTAGCTGCCGGAGCCGCTGTAGGCGTACACCTCGAACCGGTAGTAGCCGGCGGTGCCGTTGTAGCTCAACGTCTCGTCGGGCGACGGGGTGTACGCCCCGGCGACGTCCACCCAGCTCGAGCCGTTCCACTTCTGCAGGTACAGGTCGAAGTCGACGCCGGTCGGGCCGTCGAGGCAGCCGCGGTGGGTGCCGGAGACCGACGAGTAGTAGTAGCTGCCGTTCGGCTGGAACACGCTCTGACCGGACGACACCGAGCCCGTGTAGGTGGCCTCGTAGCCGCTGCACCCGGTCGGCGGCGGGGGCTCGCCGCCACCGCCACCGGTGCGCAGCGTCAGGCCGTACGCGGAGAGGATCTCGTTGACCGGCTGGAAGTAGGTGGTGCCGCCGGAGGTGCAGTTGCCTGAGCCGCCGGAGGTCACCCCCTGCGCCTGCTGACCCGAGAGCCACGACCCGCCCGAGTCACCCGGCTCGGCGCAGGCGTTGGTGCGGGTCAGGCCGCCGACCGAGCCCTGGGCGTAGTTGACGGTCTGGTTCTTGGCCTGGATGGTGCCGCAGCGCCAGCCGGTGGTCGAGCCGGAGCGGCAGACCGCCGCGCCGACCGCCGCCTCGGTCGAGCCGGCCACGGTGACGTTGCCACCGGAGTAGTTGTTCACCCAGGGCTGCGGGGTCCAGTTGGAGTTGGTCTGCACCCAGGCGTAGTCGTTGCCGGGGAACGAGGACCCGCGGAAGGTTCCCTGGGCGACCTGGTTGTAGCCCTGGGTCGCGGTGCCGGTGGTTCCGCAGTGCCCGGCGGTGACGAAGCCACCGGTCACCGAGAAGCCGACGGAGCAGCGGCCACCCATGTAGTAGGCGTCGCCGCCGCGCACGTCGTAGTAGGTGCGGGGGGCTTCGGCGGTGCGTACGACGCGGACGGCGGCGGCGTCGACACCGCTGGCGCGGACGAACGCGGTGGCCGCGCGGGCGTCGCCGCGGGCGAGGACCACCACCGTGTTGCTGGTGACGTCGACGTACCAGCCGGGGACGCTGGCCGCGGGGGCCTTCGCGGCGTGCCGGTCGAGCGTGGACTTGATCCGGTCCAACGTCGCACCGCTGCGCGCGACGATGGTGGGCCGCGCACCGGCGGCGCGTACCCGGTCGGCCGCCGACCGGTCGGTGACCGCGACGACGAGGGTGCCGTCGGTCAGCCAACCACCGGCGTACGTGGCGCCGAGCGACCGGCGCAGGGCCGCGTCCGTACGGCTGCCCTTCTCGTCCTTCGCGATCCGGGTGCGGACCTGTTCGGCGGTCAGGCCCAGGTCGCGTTGCATCGCGGTGACCATCGCGGACGGTGCCGCGTCGGGCGCGGGTGCGACCCCCGGGTTGGTCGGCGCCGCGGCGGCGGGTGCGGCCGCGACGGTGAGGGCGCCGACGGGCAGCAGGATCGCTGCTGCCGCGGCGGCCAGGCTTCGTCTCATCCGTGCCTCCTTACGGATGGCCGCGACACGGGTGGATACGCCGCGGCAGGTCAGCGACAACCTACGCGCGCCCAATCGAGATGTCTCTATACCAGCTGGCTCATACCGCGTCGCGCATGAAGAAAATCTTCGCGACGCGGTGATTGACGTCGATGGTCACCGACCGGGTGGCGACCGACGACCGGGACCAGCGCGTGCCGATGCCTCAGCGGTTCTGCTTCTGCTGGCAGGGGACGCAGAACCGGGCGTGCGGCAGGATCTCCAGCCGCTCCGCCGGGATGTCGCCGCCGCACCGCTCGCAGACCCCGTAGCCGCCGTCGGCGATGCGCCGCAGCGCGTCACCGATCTGCGCCATGCTCTGCCGGGTGGCGGCGACGAGCGCGTCCTGGGTGAGCGCCTGGCCCGGGTCGCCGGTGTCCGCGGTGAGTTCGGTCAGTCTCGCCTGGTGCGCCTCGAACTGCTTGGTGAGGGATGTGCGCAGGTCGCCGAGCCGGTCCTGCTCGGCGTGCTGGTGCATGCCGGTGCTCATGGTGGGTCTCCTTGTCCGGGAAAAAGAAAAAGGGCCGAAGCGGTGTGCTTCGCCCTTGGCGTCCGTCTGGGATGTGACGGATGCCGGTGGGCCGCGGCCCGCGGGGGAGGGGACTCCCCGGGTGGCCACCCGGACCGGGATGCCGGGCGGGCAGGTGTGCGCCGGCCGGAGGGCAGCCGCCAGTGCCGTCAGTGTCGTGACGGTGACGGTGCGCTGAACGGCCGGGAGCATCCGCCCACCATAGGCCGACGCCGCGGGAAAGCCAACGGTCTTCGTGTTCTCGCCGGTCTTTCCGCGTACGGCAGGAAGCACGACGGGACCGGGGTGGCCGCAGCCGCCCCGGTCCCGTCCGGACGCGTCGTCGCTCAGTGCCCCGATGCGGGGCGCAGTGTGGCGGGGATGTCCAGCCCGGCGGCGCCGAACACGTCGTCGGCCTCGACCTGGGCCGGCGTCAGCCTGGCGGGCGACCGGCGGGGCAGGCCCACGACGACGAGCAGCGCGACCAGCAGCATGCCGGCGGCGGTGATGGCGGCGATGACGGTGTACTGGGTCACCTGGGGCAGCGACACCGGAAGCCCGGGCACCGGGTTGCGGCTGAGCATGGTCACCACCAGGGCGGTGGCGATGGCGCTCCCGACCGAGCGGGCGATCGAGTTGACGCTGTTGGCGACGCCGGTCTCGGCCGGGGTGACGTTCTCGATCAGCAGCGCGGGCAGGGCCGCGTAGCCCAGCGTCACGCCGTTGGTGACGAGGAACGAGCTCAGGATGACCTGCCAGCTGGTGCTGTGCGCGACCGCCAGGAGGGCGAATCCGACCGCCGAGACGACCAGGGCGAGCGCCAGGGTCGCCTTCGCGCCGTACCGGGCGACGAGCCGTCCCCCGAGGGGCGCGGTGACGACGCCGCTGATCGCCCCGGGCAGGAGGTAGACGATGCTCGCGGCGAGGACCGTGGCGTGGAAGCCGTACCCGGCGAGGGCCGGTGGCGTCTGCACGAACGCGGACACGGTGAGGAACCCGACGAACATGGCGGCGCCGAGCAGCAGGCCGGCGACGTTGGCGATGGCCAGCGGCCGGTGACTGAACATCCGCAGGCTGACCAGCGGCTGGGCGACCCGCCGCTCCACCACGACGAAGGCGGCGAAGGCGACGGCGGCCGCCAGGAAGAGGCCGCCCACCCGGGCCGAGCCCCACCCCCACGCGTTCCCCTTCTCCAGGGGTAGGAGCAGGAGCACGAGCGCGCTGCCGAGCAGCGCGGCGCCCGCCCAGTCGACGCGGCCGTGGGCGGAAGGCTGCCGTCGGGGTACGACCAGTCCGATGGCGACCAGCGCGATCACGGCCATCGCCGTCGCGAGCCAGAACACCCGGTGGTAGTCACCGCCGTCGCCGACCAGCAGGCCGGTGGCGACCAGGCCGAACCCGGCGCCGATCGCGACGGTGCCGCTGACGATGGCCGTCGCCCCGGTGAGCCGGGCCGGAGGCAGTTCGTCCCGCAGGACACCGATGGCGAGCGGGAGGAGCGCGTAGCTGGTGCCCTGCATCGCGCGGGCGACCAGCAGCAGCGGCAGGTTCTCCGTGGTGGCGGCGAGCACGGATCCGACCAGCACGACGACGGTCACGCCGAGCAGGACGGTACGTCGGCCGCGCAGGTCACCGAGCCGCGCCAGGATCGGGGTGAAGACGGCGGCGGCCAGCAGGTTGGCGGTCATCACCCAGCTGATGGCGCCGGGCGTGGAGTGCAGGGTCGTCTGGATCTGGTTGAGGAGCGGCACGACCAGCGACTGCAGGGCGGTGAGCAGGAGCACCCCGTAGGCGGCGACCGGCAACAGCAGTCGGGAGGCGGGCCGGTCTGCGACCGATTGGGACATGGGTGGACTCACTTTCGGGTCGGTGACGCGCCAAAGCTAGGCCCACTTTCGACGTGGCGTCAAAAAAACTCGACGTGACGTCGACTACTCTTGACGCGGAGTATGCTTGCGGCATGGCAGCCTCCACCGGACGACGCCGGCCGACCAAGGGTGATCAACGCGAGCAGGCCCTCCTCGACGCCGCGCGCGAACTGCTGCGGCACAAGCCCCTGGCGCAGCTCACCATCGACGAGGTGGCGGCCGCCGCCGGCATCACCCGCTCCGGCTTCTACTTCTACTTCGAGTCCAAGCAGGCTCTGCTCGCCCAGCTCTACGCGGAGACGCTCGGGACCTCCGAGCAGGAGATGATCGAGTGGGTGGAGTCCGAGGACCTCGACCGCGCCGCCCTGCGCCGGGGCCTCGCCCGTGGCCTGCGGCGGTGGAAGACCGACGGTCGCTGGCTCGCGGAGGCCTTCCTGAACCCGGACCCGGGGCCCGAGGTCCTGACCGTCCGGGAAAAGATCATCGGCAGCGGGTGCACCGTGATCTCACGGCGGATCGAGCGCGACGCGCGGGCGGACCGCACCGTCGCCGTCGACCCGAAACTGCTCTCCCTGATGGCGGTCAACCTGCGGCTGACGATGTTCGCGCAGGCCTACAGCCACCCGGAGGAGCAGTCCGACGACGAGCTGCTGGACGCCCTCACCGACGCGACCCTGCGCCTGCTCTACGGGGTGCTGCCCCCGACCGCGGCGGCGGTGGCCGGCGAGCCCGCCGGGGAAGGGGCCCCGGCGCGCTGAGCCGCCGCGGCGGTGGCGGGCCCGTTCACCCCATCTCGTGAATGCCGCCGTCGTCGCCCCTCGCGCCGTAACCACGTCCTACGGTCGATCCAGGCACGCACCGGTACGAACCGTCGCGTCGCCGCACCTGTCGTCGGCGCCGGAGGGCTGTGTCGTGAACGTCGCCGAACACATCGTGGACCGGCTGCGCCACTGGGGCGTGCACCGCGTCTACGGCTACCCGGGCGACGGCATCGGCGGTGTCATCGCCGCGATCGGCGACCGCAACGACGTGGAGTTCATCCAGGTACGCCACGAGGAGACGGCCGGCTTCGCCGCCACCGCCGACGTCAAGTTCGGCGGCAGCCCGATCGGCTGCTGCGTGGTCACCAGCGGCCCCGGCGCCCTGCACGCGCTCAACGGTGTCTACGACGCGCTGCTCGACCACGTGCCGGTCGTCGCCGTCCTCGGGCAGACCGCGCTGACCGCGCTCGGCGGCAACTACTACCAGGAGGTCGACCTGCACAGCGTCTACAAGGACGTCGGGCAGGCGTACATCCAGACCATCGCGGACGCCGCGCAGGTCACCCACATGGTCGACCGCGCGTGCCGCACCGCCCTCGCCGAACGCGCGCCCACGGTGCTGATCGTGCCGAGCGACGTGCAGGACCGGCCGGCCATGACGCAGTCGCCCGACGCGCACGGCTATTACCACACGAGCACCGCCCCGAGCAGCGCGCCGGGCGCCCCGCCCGAGGCCGACGTGGCCCGGGCCGCCGAGGTGCTCAACGCCGGGTCCCGGGTGGCCCTCCTCGTCGGCGCGGGAGCGCTCGGGCGCAGCGATCTGGTGGAGCAGGTCGCCGACCGGCTCGGCGCCGGGGCGGCGAAGGCGCTGCTCGGCAAGACGGTGCTCGACGACCGGCTGCCCTGGGTGACCGGCTCGATCGGCCTGCTCGGCACCACGGCGAGCTGGGAACTCATGCGCCGCTGCGACACCCTGCTGATCATCGGCTCGAACATGCCGTACTCGGAGTACTACCCGACGCCCGGGCAGGCGCGGGCGGTGCAGATCGACCGGGACGGGAGCCGGTGCGGCCTGCGCTATCCGACCGAGGTCAACCTCGTCGGTGACACCGGCGCGACCCTCGCGGCGCTGCTGCCCCTGCTCAACCCCCGGACGAGCACGGCCTGGCGCGACGACGTCGCCGGCTGGAAGTCCCGCTGGGAGCGGTACTCCACGGAACGCGCCCGGGCCCGCGCCCATCCGGTCAACCCGGAGGCCGTGGTGCGGGCGCTCTCCGAACGGCTCCCCGACGACGTGATGGTGGCCGCCGACTGCGGCACCGCCACCAGTTGGTACGCCCGCGACCTGCAGATGCGGCCCAGTCAGCTCGGCAGCCTCGCCGGTCTGCTGCTCTCCATGGGCGCCGGCATGCCGTACGCCATCGCCGCCAAGACCGCCCACCCGGACCGCCCGCTGCTGGCCCTCATCGGTGACGGCGCCATGCAGATGAACGGCGTCAACGAGCTGATCACGGTGTCCCGCTACTGGCGGAACTGGCCCGACCCGCGGTTCATCGTGCTGGTGCTCAACAACCGCGACCTGGCGTACGTCTCGTGGGAGACCCGCGGGACGCTCGGCAAGAAACCCGACCCGGCCTCGGCGTCCCTGCCGGACGTCCCGTACGCCGGCTGGGCCCGCCTGCTCGGCCTCGACGGCGCCCGCATCGACTCGCCCGAGCAGATCTCCGATGTCGTGGAGCAGGCGTTCGCCACGGACCGGCCCTTCGTCATCGACGCCGTGGTCGACGCCGACGTGCCGCTCATCCCGCCGCACGTGGTGCGCGACCAGGTCGTCCAGACCATGAAGGCGGAGTTCTCCGGCGACCCGGCCTTCTTCACGATCGCGGAGGACGTCGTCGAGGAGTCGGTGGTCAGCACCGTCAAGGCGGAGTGGCACCGGCTGTTCCACCGGCCGAGCTGACCGCCGCCCGCCCGGTCCCGTGCCCCGGCGCCGCCGGTCCGAGCTTGCTCCCCACGCGCTCCCTGACGTCGGGGTGTCCGGGACCCCGGACACCCCGACATCAAGGAACCGGAGTCAGCCCAGCGGGACGAGGGTGGGCAGGGGCAGACCGGGCAGGGACGGCAACGGCAGGCCGGGCGCCGCGCCGGTGCGGCTCGGACCGGGTAGCAGTGGCGGCAGCGACGGCAGGAGGTCGGGCAGCCCCGGCGCGTTCGACGTCGGAGCCGGCGCGGGGGTGGCCGGCGCGGGGTCGGGCGCCGGGGCGGAGCCGCCCGGCACCGGGCCGTCCGTCGGCGCGCCCGGTGTCGCTGCGCCCGGTGCGCCGTCCGTCGGCGCGGCCGGGGATGCCGTCGACGCCGACACCAGGGCGGCCAGCAGGCGGTCCACCTCGTCGAGGTCGGCGCGCAACCGGGCGGCGGTGGTCGGATCGGCCACCTCGGCGAGGTCCCGGCGGGCCCGCGCGATCAGGTCCCGTGCCTCGTCGGGCCGGCCGGCCGTCACCGCCGCCCGGGCCCGCGCGATGTCGTGCTCGACGCCGCGCACCTGGGCCTGCTCCGGGTGGAGCACCCGGGTCAGCGACCACAGGGGACTGGTCGGGTCGGCGGCGCGGCTGCCCACGCCGAGACCGGTGGCGAGCGTCAGCACGGCGACGACGGCGGCGGCGAGACGCAGCACGCCTCGGCTGACCGGCCTGGGTCCGGCCGCCGTCGCCGGTGCGGGCGGCTGGGTGGCGGCGCGGAGCAGCCGCTGTTCGTCGTCGCCCTCGAGGTCGGCGCGCCAGGCGGCCAGGACCGCCGCGACGTCGTCGTCCGCCGGCGCGGGCTCGGCCCGGCCGAGCGCGTCGAGGAGCTGGTCGTCCCGGGCGATCGTCGCCAGGTCCAGCTCGTCGCCGCCGTCGCGGGCGTGCTCGGTCATGCCGCCACCTCGTCCAGTGTGTCGCCGGCCAGGGTACGGAGCCGGGCCAACGCGCGGGACTGGGCCACCCGCACCGCGGCGGCGGACATGCCGAGGATGGTCCCGACCTCCTCGGCGGTCAGACCCACCGCCACCCGGAGCACGACGATCTCCCGCTGCGCGTCGGGCAGCCGGTCCAGCAGGCCGGACAGCCGGCGGGCGAGGTCGGTGGCGACCGCCCGCTGCTCCGGCCCCGGCTCGGCGTCCGGGGTCTCCGGGAGCGGGTCGTCGGCGGTGACCGAGGCCGCCCGCACCGCCGCCCGCTGCGCGTCCGCCACCTTGTTGCCGGCGATGGCGTAGACGAACGCGGTGAACGGCGCGCCCTGCTCGCGGTAGCGCGGCAGCGCGCCCAACACCGCCAGGCAGATCTCCTGCGCGACGTCGTCGGCCGTCGTGTACGCGCCACCGATCCGCCCGAGTCTCGCCCGGCAGTAGCGGACCAACCCGGGGCGAACGTCGGCGAGCAGCATCGCGACGGCCGTCCGGTCGCCCTGGGCGGCCCGGCGGACGAGCTGGGGCTCGATGGTGGTCGTCATCGCGTGGAGGGGCACCTTCGTTACCGGCCGGTTAACCGGCACGCTATCGAGCCACGCGCCACTTTGCCTAGCTCACTGTCCGTCACTGCCTCGTGCCGGAAAGAAGTGTGTTGCGTCCGGACGGTCCGCCGCGATGTCCCCAGTAGCGACCGGAAGGAGGGGACCATGGGCGTCGAGGTGGCCGTGCGGGGGCTCACCAAGTCCTTCGGTGGCCAGCCGGTCTGGTCCGACATCAGCCTCGACCTCCCGGCCGGGGAGATCTCCGTGCTGCTCGGCCCGTCCGGCACCGGCAAGTCGGTGTTCCTCAAGACGCTGGTCGGGCTGCTCCGGCCCGACCGCGGCTCGATCGTCATCGAGGGCCGCGACCTGCCCCGACTCTCCGAACGCGACCTGTATGAGGTCCGCAAGCTGTTCGGCGTGCTGTTCCAGGACGGCGCCCTGTTCGGCTCGATGACCATCTACGACAACGTCGCCTTCCCGCTGCGCGAGCACACCCGCAAGAGCGAGGCGGAGATCCGTGCGGTGGTCACCGAGAAGCTCGACATGGTCGGGCTCGTCGGCGCGGAACGGAAGCTGCCCGGTGAGATCTCCGGCGGCATGCGCAAGCGGGCCGGGCTGGCCCGGGCGCTCGTGCTCGACCCGCAGATCATCCTCTTCGACGAGCCGGACTCCGGCCTCGACCCGGTCCGCACCGCGTACCTGAACCAGCTCATCATCGATCTCAACCAGCGCACCGAGGCGACGTTCCTGATCGTCACCCACGACATCAACACCGCCCGCACGGTGCCGGACAACATCGGCCTGATCTACCACGGCCACCTGGCCATGTTCGGGCCGCGCGAGATGCTGCTCTCCAGCACCGAACCGGTGGTGCGGCAGTTCCTCAACGCGCAGCGGGTCGGCCCGATCGGCATGGCCGAGGAGAAGGACGCTGAGGAGTTGGCGGCGGAGGCGCAGGCCGGCGTGGACCTCCCGCCGCTGCCGCCCATCCCGCCGCAGTTGCCGCCGTCCGACGGCCGGCCCCGGCGGGCCGAGCGGCCGCCCGGGCAGTGGTGCCGCGACCACGGTGTCCTCCCGCCGCCGGGCTCCTTCGAGGGCCGGGCCAGGACGGCACCGGACCGACCGCGTCCGTCGGCGCCGGACTGGTCGCGCCCGGACACTCCGGACCGACCGCTCCCGGAGACGACGGCGCGACCGCTCCCGGAGACGACGACGCGACCGCTCCCGGAGCCGGCGGCGCGACCGCTCGCGAAGCCGGCGTCGTCCGGCGACCAGGACGGGCGGTCCCGATGAGCGCGCCGGTCGCCGCGTTGCGCCGCTCCGGCGAGTTCTTCGCGTTCTGCCTGGACACCCTGCGGGCGCTGGGCCGGCGGCCGGTGCAGGTCCGCGAGTTCGTCCAGCAGGCCTGGTTCATCAGCTCGGTGTCCATCCTGCCCGCCGCGCTGGTGTCCATCCCGTTCGGCGCGGTCATCGCCCTCCAACTCGGCTCGCTGGTCCGCCAGCTCGGCGCGCAGTCGTTCACCGGCGCCGCCTCGGTGCTCGCCGTCGTGCGGGAGGCGGGCCCCATCGTCACCGCCCTGATCATCGCCGGGGCGGGCGGCTCGGCCATCTGCGCCGACCTGGGCTCCCGCAAGATCCGCGAGGAGTTGGACGCGATGCAGGTGTTCGGCATCGACCCGATCCAGCGCCTCGTGGTGCCCCGGCTGCTCGCGTCGATGCTGGTCGCCGTGCTGCTCAACGGACTGGTCAGCGTGGTCGGTGTCAGTGGCGGCTACGCCTTCAACGTGGTGTTGCAGGGCGGCACGCCGGGCGCGTACCTGGCCAGCTTCCAGGCCCTCGGCCAACTGCCCGACCTGCTGGTCGGCGAGGTCAAGGCGCTGCTGTTCGGCGCGGCGGCGGCGCTGGTGGCCTCGTACAAGGGGATGACCGCGAAGGGCGGGCCGAAGGGGGTCGGCGACGCGGTCAACCAGAGCGTGGTGATCACCTTCATGCTGCTGTTCGCGCTGAACTTCCTCGTCACGGCCGTGTACTTCCAGGTCGTACCGCAGAAGGGAAGCTGACGTGGCGGTGCTGCGACTCCTCGACGCCCTCGGCGCCCAGCTCGCGTTCTACCTGCGGGCGTTCGCCTGGACCCCGCGTACGCTGCGCCGCTACCGGCGCGAGGTGGTGCGGCTGCTCGCCGAGATCAGCTTCGGCACCGGGCCGCTCGCCGTGCTCGGCGGGACCGTCGGCGTGATCTGCTTCCTCACCTTCTTCACCGGCACCGAGGTGGGGTTGCAGGGCTACCAGGCGCTCAACCAGATCGGCAGCAGCGCGTTCACCGGCTTCGTGTCGGCGTACTTCAACACCCGGGAGATCTCGCCGCTGGTGGCCGCGCTGGCCCTCTCGGCGACCGTGGGCTGCGGGTTCACCGCCCAGCTCGGCGCCATGCGGATCTCCGAGGAGGTGGACGCGCTCGAGGTGATGGGCGTGCCGTCGCTGCCGTTCCTGGTCACCACCCGGATGATCGCCGGCCTCATCGCGGTCGTCCCGCTGTACGTGGTCGGCCTGCTCGCCAGCTACCTGGCCACCCGCACCATCGCCGTCTTCTACTTCGGCCAGTCCGCGGGCACCTACGACTACTACTTCCACCTGTTCCTGCCGCCGGGCGACGTGCTGTGGTCGTTCGGCAAGGTGCTGGTGTTCAGCGTGATCGTGGTGCTCGTCCACTGCTGGTACGGCTACACCGCCGGCGGCGGCCCGGCCGGCGTCGGCGTGGCCGTCGGGCGGGCCGTCCGGTTGGCCATCGTCGCGGTCAACATCGTCGACTTCTTCCTGTCGCTGGCCATCTGGGGCGCGACCACCACCGTCCGGATCGCGGGGTGACCATGAGACAACGGCTCCTCGGCATCGCCTTCGTCGTCGTCCTGACGGCGGCGCTGACCGGCTCCGTGCTGCACTACCGCAAGGCGTTCACCCCGGTCACCTGGGTCACGCTGCGCGCCGACCGCGCCAGCCTGCACCTCACCGAGGGCGCCGACGTGAAGGTACGTGGCGTGCCGGTCGGCGAGGTGCGCTCGGTGCGCAGCGGCGGCGACGGCGCGCTGCTCCGCCTGGCCCTGAACCCGGAGCGCACCGGCCGGATCCCCGCCGACGTGACCGCGCGCCTGCTGCCGAAGACCCTCTTCGGGGAGCGCTACGTCGAGCTGGTCCCGCCCGCGGGCGGTGGCACCGGACCGATCCGGGACGGCGCCGTCATCGACCAGGACCGCAGCAGCACCGCCGTCGAGTTGGAACGGGTGCTCGACGAGGCGTTGCCGCTGCTCCAGTCGATCCGCCCCGACCAGCTCGCCGCGACGCTGGGCGCGCTCGCCGCCGCGCTGGACGGGCGGGGGGAGCGGCTGGGGGCGAACGTCGAGCGGTTGGGGGCGTACCTGCGGGAACTCAACCCGGCGATGCCCACCATCGAAGAGGACGTGCGGCGGCTCGCCACCGTGCTGGACAGCTACGACGCCGCGCTGCCGGACCTGCTCGCCCTGCTGCGGGACGTCACGACGACCGCCCGTACGGTCACCGACCAGCGCACCCAGCTCGCCGCGTTCCTCGCCGACACCACCGGCACCGCCGAGACGGCCGAGGGTTTCCTCGACCGGCACGGCGACCAGCTCATCCGGCTCGGCACGGTGAGCCGGCCGGTGCTGGAGCTGCTCGCCACCTATGCCCCCGAGTACCCCTGCCTGATGACCGGCCTGGTCACCCTGCAACCGCAGGTCGAGAAGGTCTTCGCCGGTGGGCGGATGCACATCACCCTCGAAGTGACCCGGGACGGCGGCGCCTACGAGCCCGGCCGCGACGAGCCGGTGTACGCCGCGAAGAACGGCCCGCAGTGTCACGGCCTGCCGCACCCGTCGGTGCCCGCGCCCGAGCACCCGATCGACGACGGCTACGACTACTCCGGCGACCGGCCGCGGCCGCTGCTGCCGGTCGGGGTGCCGGCGGCGCCCGTGAAGCAGCCGGCGGGAGGCGCCGCGCCGCCCGGCGACGGGGTCCCCGCCGAGATGGGACAGGCCGCCACCGGGGAGGAGCAGGCCCTGGTCAAGCCGCTCGTCGGCGCGCTCACCGGCATCCTGCCGGCGGAGGTGCCGGACATCGCGGTTCTGCTCTGGGGGCCGCTGCTACGCGGCGGGGTGGTGAACGCCCGATGACCCGCAGGAGCGCCGCGCCACTGGTCAAGCTGCTCACCTTCGCGGCGGTGACGGTGCTGCTCACGGCGCTGCTCGCGCAGACCCTCGGCGCCTTCGGACCCGGCGGGGTCACCTACCGGGCCCGGTTCACCGACGTGACCGGGTTGCTCGCCGGCGACGACGTCCGGGTGGCCGGCGTCCGAGTCGGCAAGGTGAAGGACATCCGGGTCGTCGGCGACACCGTCGCCGAGGTCGCGTTCACGGTCACCGCCGACCTGCCGCTGGCCACCAGCGTGCAAGCCAAGATCCGTTACCGGAACCTGGTGGGCCAGCGTTACCTGGCGCTGACCGAGGGGCCGGGCGACGGCCGTCCACTGCGGCCGGACGGCCTGATCCCGCTCGCGCAGACCACCCCGGCGCTCGACCTCACCACCCTGTTCAACGGGTTCCGGCCCCTGTTCACCGCGCTCAGTCCGCAGGACGTCAACACGCTCGCGTACGAGATCATCCAGGTGTTCCAGGGTGAGGGCGGCACGGTGACGAGCCTGCTGGAACGGACCGCCTCGCTGACCAACACCCTCGCCGACCGGGACGCCGTCATCGGCCGGGTCGTCACCAACCTCAACGAGGTGCTCGCCACGCTCGCCGGTCGGGACGCCGAACTCGACCGGACGATCAGCCAGTTGCAGCAGTTCGTCTCCGGCCTCGCCGCGGACCGCACCGCCATCGGTGACGCGCTGACCAGCCTCGGCGAACTCACCGACGTCACCGCCGGGCTGCTGCACGACGCGCGGCCGTCGCTCGCCGCCGACGTCCGGGCCCTCGGTGACCTCGCCGGCACCCTCGACCGCAACGCCGCCGTCATCGACGGCACGCTCGGCCGGCTGCCCGAGCGGTACGAGTCGCTGACCCGGGTCGCCTCCTACGGCTCCTGGTTCAACTTCTACCTCTGCGACTTCGACGGGCGGGTCGCCGTCGCCGGCCACGCCCCACTCAACCCGGCGACGCTCAGCGCCCCGGCCGCCCGCTGCGCCACCGGAGGAAGCCAGTGAAACCCTTCCGCGAACGCAACCCCGTCGCCGTCGGCGCGGTCGGGCTGGTCGTGATCGTCGCGACCCTGCTCGGCGCGTTTCAACTGGACCGGCTGGCCGCCCTCACCGGGCGGTCGTACGAGGCGGCCTTCTCCGACGCCAGCGGCCTCGCCGCCGGCAACGAGGTCCGGGTCGCCGGCGTCCGGGTCGGCGCGGTGACCGCGGTGGAGCTGGCCCGGGGGCCCCAACCGTACGTGCGGGTGCGGTTCCGGGTCGACGACGACGGCGTCCGGCTCGGTCGGGAGACCGGCGCCACGATCCGCATCAAGACGGTCCTCGGCCAGAAGTACCTCGCGCTGGCCCCGGCCGGACCGGACCGACTGCCGGAGGGCGGCCGGATACCGCTGGACCGCACCGCCGCGCCGTTCGACGTGGTGCAGGCGGTCACCGGTTTGGCCGACACCCTCGACCACGTCGACACCGACCAGCTCGCCGACGCGTTCCGCACCCTCACCGAGACGTTCGCCGACACCCCGGTCAGCGTCAACTCCTCCCTGGTCGGCCTCTCCCGACTGTCGAGGACCGTCGCCGAGCGGGACGCGGAGCTGCGGTCCCTGCTCGACCGGGCCCGCCGGGTCACCGACGTGCTCGCCACCCGGGACGAGGAGTTCCGCAGGCTGGTCGCCGACGGGGAGGCGCTGCTGGCCGAGGTCAGCCGCCGCCGCGACGCCATCCACCGGCTGCTCGTCGGCACCGACGAGCTGGCCACCGAGCTGTCCGGGCTGGTCGCCGACAACCGCGCGCAGCTCGAACCGGCGCTGCGCAAGCTGCGCGACGTCGTCGCCGTCCTACAACGCAACCGCGACGAGCTGGAGCAGACCGTACGGCGGATGGCGCCCTTCGTGACCGCCTTCGCCAACGTGGTCGGCAACGGCCGCTGGTTCGACTCGTACGTGAGCGGACTGCTCCAGCCGTACCTGCCGACGGGAGGACGCTGATGCCCGGCCCGATCCGACGCTGGCGCCGCCCCCTCGCCGCCGCCACCGTGCTGCTGACCGCGCTCGCCGCCGGTCTCGTCCTGTGGCGTTCCGAACCGGAGCAGCGGCGGGTGGTCGCCTACTTCACCCGGGCGGTCGGGGTCTATCCCGGCTCCGACGTGCGCGTCCTCGGCGTGCGGGTCGGCGAGGTCGAGGCGGTGACCCCGCAGGGCCGGATGGTCCGGCTGACCATGCGCTACGACGCCGAGGTGCGCGTCCCCGCCGACGCCCAGGCGCTGATCGTCCCGCCCAGCGTGGTCAGCGACCGGTACGTGCAGCTCACCCCCGCCTTCACCGGCGGCGCGGCGCTCCCCGACGGCGCCGAGATCCCGGTCGGGCGCACCGCCGCGCCCATGGAGATCGATGACATCTATCGGTCGCTCGACGAGTTCAACCGGGCCCTCGGGCCGCAGGGCGCCAACGCCGACGGCGCGCTCAGCGACCTGCTCGCCACCGGGCGGGCCAACCTCGACGGCAACGGCGACGACCTGCACACCACCCTGGACGCACTGTCCCGGGCCCTCGGCACGCTCGCGGACGGGCGGCAGGACCTGTTCGGCTCGGTCGCGAACCTGCAGCGGTTCACCACCGCCCTCGCCCGCAGTGACCAGCAGGTGCGCGGCTTCTCCCAGCAGCTCGCCGACGTCGCCCAGCAGCTCGCCGGTGAACGCGACGAGCTGGCCGCCGCGCTGCGCAACCTCGCGGCGGCCCTCGCCGAGGTCACCGCGTTCGTGCGGAGCAACCGGGACGAGCTGACCGGCAACGTGGCCGCGTTGGCCGACGTCACCGGCGTGCTCGTCCGTCAGCAGAAGGCCGTCATCGACATCCTCGACGTGGCGCCGCTGACCGTGAACAACCTGGCCCTCGCCTACAACCCCCGCTCCGGCACCCTGGACACCCGGGACAACGTGCTGGGCCCGTACGACCCGGCGGGTTTCGTCTGCTCGCTCATCGTGGACCAGCTTCCCCGCGCCGAGGTCCCGGAGACCTGCACGGCGCTCGCTCAGACCCTGCGGGCCCGCAAGCTGCCCCTGACCGACCAGCTCCGCGCCCTCCTCAAGCTGCCGCCCGGCGCCCCGGCGACCGGCCCGACCCCACCGGCAACTCCTCCGGTCGGCTCCGCCGGCGGGACGGCCCCGGACGGGGCGTCGGGCGGCTCCGACACCACCCGCGACCTGACCCTCGGCGGGATCCTGCGGGGTGTGGCATGAGCGGGCCGTGCACGGCGACCCCGCCGGTCGGCGCGCGGGTGCGACGCGCGTTGGCCGGCGCGGTCGCCGTGCTGCTGCTGCCCACCGGCTGCGGCCTGCCCGAGCTCGCCGACCTGCCGCTGCCCGGCGGCGCCCCGGCCGGCGACGGCTACACGGTCACCGCCGAGTTCACCGACGTCCTCGACCTGGTGCCGCAGGCCGCCGTCAAGGTCGACGACGTGACCGTCGGCAGCGTGGAGAAGATCTCGCTGGCCGGCTGGACCGCCCGCGTCCGGCTGCGTCTCGACCGGTCGGTGAAGCTGCCCGCCAACGCCACCGCCGCGGTGCGGCAGAGCAGCCTGCTCGGCGAGAAGTACGTGACGGTGGCCGCGCCACCGACCGGGGCCGCGAGCGAACGGCTGGGCGACGGCGACGTCATCCCGCTGTCCCGCACCCGGCGCGGTGCCGAGGTCGAGGAGGTGCTGGCCGCGCTCGGCCTGCTGCTCAACGGCGGCGGGCTGGCCCAGGTGCGGACCATCACCACCGAGCTCGGCCAGGCGCTGGACGGGCGGGAGCCGGCCGTCCGCGACGCGTTGCGCCAGCTCGACACGTTCATCGGCGGGTTGGAGCGGCAGAAGGCCGACCTGGTGCGGGCCATCGACGCCCTCGACCGGCTGACCGACCGGCTCGGCCGGCAACGAGAGGTCGTCGGCGGGGCACTGGACTCCCTCGCGCCGGGCCTGACCGTGCTCGCCGACCAGCGGGCCCAGCTCACCGACGCGCTGACCGCGCTCGGCGAGCTGGGGCGGGTCGGCAGCCGGGTGGTCACCCGCAGCCGGGACGACACCCTCGCGAGCGTACGGGCGCTGCAACCGATCCTGGAACAGCTGGCCCGGGCCGGTGACGACCTGCCGAAGTCGCTGGACTTCATGTTGTCGTTCCCGTTCCCGCCGAACGTCACGGGCGCGATCGTCGGCGACTTCGTCAACCTCGCCATCACCGCCGACCTGGACGCGGCCGGCATCCTGGCCAACCTCGTCGCCGCCGCGCCGCCGCCGGAGCGACCGTCGACCGGCGCGGCCACGTCCGGCGCGACGAAGCCGCCGTCCGGTGGCGGCACCGGCACGCGACCGCGGCCCGGGGGTGGCACCGGGGGCCGTCCGGCGACGCCGCTGCCGCCGCTGGCCGAGTGCCTGCCCGACCTCGACGACTTCCCGGCCATCTGGAAGCCGCCCGTCGAGTGCCTGCTACCCAAGGGCTGCGAGCTGCTCAAGCCCGGCTCGGCGGTGCCGCTGGGCGGGCTCCTCCTGCCCAAGGCCCTGGTGCCGCCGGGCACGGTGTTCCCCGCCGGGACGCAGCTGCTGCCCGGCACGGTGCTCACCGCGCCGTGCATCCTCCCGATCACCGGCGCGGTGGACGGGCTGATCGGTGGCCTCGGTGACCTGCTGGGTGGAGGGGTACGGGGATGATCGGACGCACGGCGAAACTCCAGGTCCTCGCGTTCGTCCTGGTGAGCGTGATCGGCATCGGGTACGTGGGGGTCCGCTACGTCGGGCTCGGCGACCGGTTGCTCGGCGGCGGGTACGTCGTCCACCTCGACCTGACCCGCGCCGGCGGCATCTTCGCCAACGCGCCGGTCACCTACCGGGGTGTGCCGGTGGGTCGGGTCACCGCGGTGGAGCTGCGCGACAACGGCGTCCGGGCGCGGCTGCGCCTCGACCGGGGGGTGCGGGTGCCCGACGCGCTGCGGGCCGTGGTCACCCAACGCTCGGCCGTCGGCGAGCAGTACGTGGACCTGCGCCCGGAGCGCGACGGCCCGCCCTACCTGGCCGACGGCGCGGTGATCCCGGCCGACCGCACCGGTGTGCCGCTCGCCCCGGAGACGCTGCTGACCAACCTGGACGCGCTGGTCCGGTCGGTGGACCCGGACGACCTGGCCGTGGTCGTCAACGAGCTGGGCGCCGCGTTCGAGGGCAACGAGCAGGCCCTCACCCGGATCCTCGACGCCGGTGACGCCCTGCTCGCCGACGCCACCGCCCGGCTGCCGGAGACGCTGGCGCTGATCCGCGACGGGCGGACCGTGCTGACCACCCAGGCCGAGTCTGCCGAGGCGCTGCGCCGCTGGTCGGCGGGGCTCGCGGCGCTGGCCGCCACGGTCCGCGCCGCCGACCCGGACCTGCGGCGGCTGCTCGCCGACGGGCCACCGGCCGGCGCCGAGCTGCGGGCGCTGCTGCGCGGGCTGGAGCCGACCGTGGGCACCCTGCTGGGCAACCTGGTGACCGTCAACGGTATCGCCGCCCGCCGGCTGCCGGGGATCGAGCAGCTGCTGGTGACGTACCCGATCGCCGTGGCCGGCGGCTTCACCGTCACCCCCGGCGACGGCACCGCGCACCTCGGCCTGGTGCTCAACGTCAGCGACCCGCCGTCCTGTGTGTACTCCGGCGGAAGCACCCGCTGCGACGACCGGGAGCGGGCAGCCGGCGGCAACGTCCGGGGGGCCGGGAACGCGCCGCGCCCGGGCGGCCGGGAACCGGCGCCCCCGCCGGCCGGGGCGCCGCCGGCCGCACCCGGCGGCTACGACCCGGCGAGCGGTGTGGTGCTCGGCTCGGACGGCCGGCCGTTGCAGTTCGGCGGCACCGGCGGGCAGTACCGGACGGCGGGGGACCAGTCGTGGAAGCAGTTGCTGCTCGCCGGGGTGACTCCGTGACCGGCGCGGGAGAGGAAGGTGGCGGTGTGCCGATCCGCAGGGAACGCACGCTCAAGGTGATCCGGGGGGCGAAGGCGGGTGCGCCGGGACGGCCGGTGCGACGCCGCGTCGTGCCCCGGCCGGTGACCGCCCCGGCGACCCGGATCGAGGAGGTCCTCCATCGGCTCGACCAGGAGCCGGTGGAGGATCCGACGGAGGCCGCCGACCTGACCGTGGTCGGTGACCCGGCCCAGGTCGAGGACCCGCCGGAGCCCGACGGGCCGCCGGTGGCGCCCGGGGAGCCGGACGGCGCCGCCGACGGTGGCCGGCGCGTCGGGGAGCCGGCCGGGCCGGGTCGACGACGTGCCCTGGCCGCCCTGCTCGTGGTGCTGCTCGCCGCCGCCCTGGCCGGCGCCGGGGTGTACGGGCACCGCTGGTACGTCGACCGGGCCACCGAGCGGGCCCGCCAGGGCGCGCTGGCGGCCGGGAAGCAGGCCAGCGTCAACTTCGTGTCGGTGAGCGCGGCCAGCGTGGACCGTGACCTGCAACGGATCACCGCCGGTGCGACCGGCGACTTCAAGGAGGAGTTCACCCGGGGGCAGGCGCAGGTCCGGACCGCGGTGGTGGAGAACAAGGTCGAATCGCGGGGCAGCGTGTTGCGCGCCGGGCTGGTCTCCGGTGACCGGCGGCGGGCGGTGGTGCTGGTCGCCGTCGACGCCACCGTCAAGAACGTCAAGGCGCCCGAGGGCCGCCCGTCGCACTATCGGATCCAGCTGGACCTGGTGCGCGACGAGGGCTCGGGCGACTGGCTCGTGGCGAAGCTCCAGTTCGTCGGCTGACCGGAGGAGGTCCCCTGATGCGTGTCCCGACGTTCCGGCGGCGTACCCGCGCCGCCCGCTCCGGCCGCTCCCGTCGACGGGTTCCGCTGCTGCCGGCGCTCGCCGTCGTGACGGTGCTCGCGGCCGCGGTCGCCGCCGTCGGCTGGTACGGCGACCACGCCGCCGCCCGGCGTGACGCCGCGGTGCGGCAGGCCCTCGCGACCGCGCCCGCCGCCGCGAAGGCGATCTTCTCGTACGACTACCGCACGTTCGACGACAGCGTCGCCAACGGCCGGACCTTCGCCACCGGCGCCTTCGCCGACGAGTACGCGAAGACGACCGCGACGCTGAAGGAGACCGCCGGCAAGCAGCAGGCCGTCGTCCTGGCCGAGGTCTCCGCGACCGGCGTGGTCAGCGCCGAGGCGGACCGGGTGGAGCTGCTCGTCTACCTCAACCAGTACCGGCGCAACGTCAGCACGGCGGGGGAGAAGGTGGACCAGAACCGGGTGGTGCTGACGCTGGTGCCGGTCGACGGGGAGTGGAAGGTGTCCCAGGCCACCGCGATCTGAGCACCCGCCGCGCGACCCCCACGCGGTCAGCCGCGCGACGGTCCGTCGTAGCGCCCCGCCGAGTCGGTGAGCTGCCAGAACTCGGCGGGCAGTTGGGTGATGATGTCGTCGTACGCGCCCGGCGGCAGCGCCTCGCGCAGGGTGTCGAACACCGCTCGTACGCCGTCGCGGGTCTGCGCGCTGTCCAGCTCCGCCCGGCCACTGACCTGGTTGAGGAACGACGTGAAGCTGAACCGACCGGTTTCGCCGGGCGGCCCGTACGCGTACCCGCTCAGCTCCTCGGGGAGCTGCGCGGCGAGGTCCTTCGCCTCCCCGCTCTCGATCCGCTCGGCCAGCGTGGTGAGCGTGGCGCGCGTGATGGCGGTCGCCCGCTCCGGCGAGGTGCGCAGGCGCTGCGCCACCGAGTCGATGAACTCGCTGTTGTCCACCTTCGCGGCCCTTCTCTGCGACGGATAGCGGCGACGTCTACCCGGCTGCGGTGCCGGCAAACGGCGTGCGTCGACGTCGTGACCGGGATCCGGACAGGCGGTGCCGAACGACCCCGGCCGTCACCCGGTCGGCGGCGTGCGGCGGACGGCGAGCACCGCCACGTCGTCGGTGGCGGCCGCGTCGGTGAGCATCGCCGCCATCGCGGTGGTGCACATGTCGTCGGGCGGTGCGCAGGTCAGCGCCGCACGGAGGCGGTCGACCCCCTCGTCCAGCGGGCGGGCCCGCCGTTCGATGAGCCCGTCGGTGTAGAGGAAGAGACAGCTCTCCGGGGCGAGAACGTCGCGGGTGCTGCGCCGGGCGGCGTTGCGATAGGCCCCGAGGGGGAGGTCCGGGGGGATGGTGAGGAGCCGGCCCGGCCGGCCCGGTGTCGTGACGATCGGCGGCAGGTGCCCGGCGCTGGACATGGTCATGCCGTGGTGGTCCGGGTCCAGTACCGCGTAGAGGGCGGTGGCCATCACGTCCGGTTCGAAGAGCTGCATCTTGCGGTCGAGGCGGGTGAGCACCTCGGCCGGGTCGTCGGTCTCCAGCGCGTACGCCCGCAACGCACTGCGGATGCGCCCCATGACGACGGCCGCCTGCAGCCCGTTGCCGGCGACGTCGCCGATGGCGATGCCGATGTGCCCGGACGGCAGGGCGAACAGGTCGTACCAGTCGCCGCCGACGCCGACCGCGGTGCCCGGGACGTAGCGGGCGGCCACCTCCAGTCCGGGCACCGCCCGTGGCCGGGCGGGCAGCAGGCTGCGTTGCAGGGCGACCGCGGCGGCGCGGTCCAGCCGGGAGAGCCGGGCGCGGGTCGCCAGGCTGGCCCGGTCCGCGACCAGTTGGAGCAGCTCCACGTCGTCGGGGGTGAACCGGCGGGGAGTGAGCGTGCCGACGTGCAGCACCCCGATGACCTGGTTGCCGCTGAGCATCGGCACGCCGAGCACGGAGGTCACGCCGCGGCTGAGCAGGATCGGGTTGATGACCTTGGTGTGGTCGACCTTCTCGATGATGACCGGTTCGCCCCGGGCCGCGACCGACCCCGCGAAGCCGCGGCCGACCGGCAACCGCACCCCCTGCCGGACCTCCTGTTCGAGGCCGCTCGCGGCGGTGGCGACCAGTTCCGTGCCGGTCTGGTCGAGCAGCAGGACGACGGCCGTGTCGGCCCCCAGCAGGTCGCGGGTGCGCTCCAACAGCTCGGCCAGCAGGTCCTCCAGGCCGAGCTGGGACAGGGCGGCGTCGGTCACGCTCTGGAGCCGGCGCAGCTTCTCGGCGCTGCCGGCGCGGGACACCTCGCCGTTCATCACCATCGCCTCTTCGACCGGCCGGTGACGTGCGGGCCGACGCCGACGTCCCGGGACGGCTCCCACGTCCGCCGCACCGGCTACCCGCCGGCCGTGCGGGACAGGTGCTCCCACACTCCGGTCATCAGCAGGAGTTGACGGACCATACCCCGCGCCTGCGCGACGCGGTAGGTCCTGCCCCGGTCGTCGGCAAGCCGTCGGCCCTTGAGCAGGACGTTGATGCCGGCGGAGTCCAGGAACGTCACCTCGTCGAGATCGATGATGATCTCGGTTGCGTCGCTCTCGACGGCTGCGGTGATCTCGCGCTCCAGGTCCGGGGCGTTGGAGAGGTCGACCTCGCCGCCGACGGCGACCGTGACGGTGCCGTCGGTGCGGCGGCTGGACAACGTCAGCGGCACGACGAACTCCTTCTCGTGGCTCCCGAGCGGGACGGACCTGCCGACTCTATAGTGAGGCACCGGCAGTCGCGTGGGACGCGGCGCGACCTGCCGGCGACGGTTAGGCTCCGGCGGTGAGGACGTTGTGGATGTGACATCAGCCGACCAACCGGAGACACGCCGGGCGCCGGCGACCGTACGCGGTGTCACGGCCTCGGGCGTCGCGGAGATCCGGCACCGGGTGACCGACGCGGCGCTGGGCGCCGGCCTCACCGCGGGGGACGCGGAGCAGTTCACGATCGCGGTGAACGAAGCCGTGATCAACGCGATCCAGCACGGCGGCGGCAACGCCGAAGTCACCGTGATCCCCGGCCCTGGCCGGGTCACGGTCGAGGTCCGCGACGAGGGCGGCGGGATCCCCGCTCACGTCACGCCGCACCTGCCGACCCCGCAGACGCTCGGCGGTCGGGGGCTGTGGCTCGTCCAGCAGCTCTGTGCCGACGTCACCATCGACACCTCCACCACGGGGACCGTCATCACCTTGTGCGCCACCGCCGGGCCGGACGTCACGTCAGGAACCTGACGCGGTCGTCGCTCGGCCGGGGCCGGGCCGCCGGTGGCCACGTCGAGCTCGCGCCGGTCCTCGGCCGCTCGCCGGCGGGCCCTTCCGGTCCGCCCTTGCGCACGGGACAGTGGTGGGCGCCCGAATTCGAGGTGGATCCAGCTCTCGACTCCGCGGCGCTCCGCACCGGCGGAGGACCGGGGCCATCGGGCAAGGACAGGTTGTCGGTGACGACCTCGACCGGCGTACGCGGGCCGCGCGGGACGCTGACACCGGCCCCGGACTGCGGTCGCCGCCCGGGCGCCCGGTTCAGCGGATCGCGGCGTCCAGGCGGTCCAGGGCGGTGAAGGTCACCAGCCCGAGGAGGAGCTGACTGGTCAGCTCCGGGTCCTGGCGTGCGGCGAGCCCGACCGCGACCGCCACGCCGGCCAGGGCCAGCTTGCGGACCGGGATGGTGCGGGCCGGCGTCGGACGGGGCGGTGCTGGTGGGGTGGTGGGCGACCACAGAACGTGCACGACGACGCTCCTCTCCGGGTGACGGTGGGAACGGGACGTTCCCGCGTCGTCGTCGAGCCTAGGTCCGGGGCGTGTGCGGTCCGGGCCGGAGAAGAGGGAGGGTCCCGCGGCGCGGTGCCGGCGCCACGGGACCCCCGTCTCAGCGGGTCGTCAGTGGGACACGCCGGCGACCTGCGCCGCCGCCTCCTCCTGCGCCCGCCGCTCGTCGCCGCTGAGCGTGTGCAGCGGCTTCTCGCGGATGAACAGGACCACGACCATCGCGAGCAGGGCCAGCGGCGCGCCGATCAGGAACAGCTCGGCGGTGGCGCTGCCGTAGACGTCCTGCACGATGCGCAGCACCGGCTCGGGCAGCACGGACAGGTCCGGGACCTCGGCCGACGAGCCGCCGCCGGCCGCCGCCGGACCGAGCTTCTCGGTCATCAGGTGGGTGACCCGGTTGGCCAGGACGGCGCCGAGGGCGCTCACCCCGATCGCGCCGCCCATGCTGCGGAAGAAGGTCAGCACCGAGGTCGTCGCACCCAGCTCGTGCGCGGGCACGTCGTTCTGCGCCGCCAGCACCAGGTTCTGCATGAGCATGCCGACGCCGATGCCCAGCACCGCCATGTAGACCGCCAGGACGACGACGCTGGTGCCGGCGCCGATGGTGCCCAGCAGCACCATGCCGACGGTCATGATGGCCCCACCGGCGACCAGGAACATCTTCCAGCGTCCGAACTTCGTGATGAGCTGGCCGGCGACGGTCGACGACACGAGCAGCCCGAAGATCATCGGCAGGCTCATCAGGCCCGCCACGGTCGGCGACTTGCCGAGCGAGATCTGGAAGTACTGCGACAGGAAGACGGTGCCGCCGAACATGGCCACACCGACCAGCACGCTCGCGACGGTGGCCAGCGACACCGTCCGGTTGCGGAAGATGTCCAGCGGGATGATCGGCTCGGCGGCCCGGGACTCGACGAAGACCGCGACCGCCAGCAGGGCGAGACCGCCGATGACCATCAACGCCGTCCACCCGGAGGCCCAGGCGAACTTGCTGCCGGCCAGCGACGACCAGACCAGCAGGACCGAGACGCCGGTGGTGATCAGCGCGGCGCCGAGCCAGTCGATGCGGACCTGCCGGCGTACGACGGGCAGGTGCAGGGTCCGCTGGAGCAGGATGATCGAGAGGATCGAGAACGGGACGCCGATCAGGAAGCACCAGCGCCAGCCGAGCCAGGAGGTGTCGACCAGCACCCCGCCGATCAGCGGCCCGGCGATGGTGCCGACGCCGAAGACGGCGCCGAAGACGCCGGCGTACCGTCCGAGTTCGCGCGGCGGGATCATGGCGGCCATGACGATGGTGGCCAGGGCGGTCATGCCGCCCGCCCCGACGCCCTGCACGATCCGGCTGAGCAGCAGGACCTCGACGTTCGGGGTGAAACCGGCGATCAGCGAGCCGACGACGAACAGGCCCAGGGACAACTGGATGAGCAGCTTCTTGCTGTAGAGGTCGGCCATCTTGCCCCAGAGCGGCACGGTCGCCGTCATGGCCAGCAGTTCGGTCGTGACGATCCAGGTGTAGACCGTCTGGCTCCCGTGGAGGTCGGCGATGATGCGCGGCAGCGCGTTCGCCACGACCGTGGACGCGAGGATGGACACGAACATGCCGACCATGAGGCCGGAGAGGGCCTGAAGGACCTCCCGGGGGGACATGCGGGCCGCGCCGCCCTCGGTGGCGTCGGCGGGCACGGTTGGTGCGGACATCGGCTTCCTTAACTCGTGGTGCGGGACTGGTGCAGGGGCGTGGGGCCGGGATCCGGCAGGCCGGCGGCGAGCGCGTCGAACGCCTCGTCGACGAGGTCGGACAGTGACCGCTCGCCGCCCGTGGCGGCCCACCGGACCATCGCGGTGCGGAAGGCGGCGCCGGTGACGGCGGTGAGCAGGGGCGGGAAGCCGTGATCCGGGGGCACGCCCACCCGGGCGGCGATGACCTCGGTGATCGCGCGTTCCGTCTCGGCGCCCACCGACACCAGGCGCGGCAGCAGGGCCGGGTTGCGCGTGATCACGTCCATGCGTAGCAGCCACAGTTCGCGGTCGGCCTGCATCTCCTCGATCACGTCGGCGAGGCCCGTCCGGATCGCGGCGAGCGCGGGGGTCTCCGGGGGCACCGACTCGAACCGTGCCACGAACCGGGCGCCGTCGAGCCGCTGGTCGCCGATGAGGGCGTCGTCCTTGCTCGGGAAGTAGTTGAAGAACGTCCGTGACGAGACGCCGACGGCGGAGCTGATCTCGTCGACGGTCACGTGGTCGAGGCCGCGCTCGGCCACGAGGCGCAGCGCGGCGGTGGCCAGCGCCCGGCGGGTCTGGAGCTTCTTGCGATCGCGCAGGCCGGCGGTGGCGGAGGAGGCGCTGGCGAGGGTCACCGCGACACTCTAGGAGCAATCTTGCAGGCAGTGTAAAGTTTCACGGTCTGAAGTGAGCAGGCTAACGGGCGCGCCCGGCCGCGTCAGTGCGGGGCACGGAGCGGACCCGGCCCGTCCGGCGGTCCGTGCTCGATCTCCTCGGCGAGCGCCCGCCGTAGGCCGCGCCGCTGCCTGCGACTGACGGCGAACTCGACCGCGGCGGTCACGACGCAGACCACCGTGAGCCCCACCAGGGCGCGGACGGCCGCGATCCGGGCGATCAGCGGCAGCATCGCGAGCAGGGCGACCGCCGCGAGCAGGCGGGGCCAGACGACCGCGACGACGAGGCGGCTCAGGCGAAGCTGGAAGGCGGCGTGCGCCACCAGGAACAGCGCCACGCCGCCGTACATCGCGTACCGGCCCACCTGGTCGAGCGGGTCGCCCTGCCGGTAGGACTCGGAGGCGACGACCAGCGACGGCGTGTGCTTCAAGCCGACGGCCAGCAGGATGACCCCGACGATCAGCGGCAGGTGCAGGTAGCTGTAGGCGTCGCGGGCGAGGGTCACCCGTCGGGCCGGGTCGGCGTCGCGCAGCGCGTACTCGCCGACCAGCGCGGAGAGGTCGAAGTAGATCCAGCCCAGCGCCCCGGCGACCACGACGGCGAGCACCGACGCCATGAGCAGCCCGAGCGTGGTGCGCAGGTTCGACCCCGCGATGCCGACGGCCACCAGCACCTCGCCCAGGGCGACGATGATGATCAGGCCGTGCCGCTCCGTCCAGTGCCGCACCGAGAAGATCGCCCGCTGGGAGAGCTTCACGGCGAGGCCGACCCCGTAGTCCACGCCGACCGCGACCGTCCAGAGCACCACCTGCCCGACCTCGACCGTCCGCTCGCCGAGGCCGGAGCGGGGCAGCGACGCCGCGAGCAGCAACAGGGCCGCGGCGACCAGCATCGGCCCGATGAGCGCGATGAGGTCGCGCCCGTTGAGCGACGGCGTGGCGTAGAGGCGCAGCGCCAGGTAGAGCAGGCGCAGGAAGACGAAGCCGGCGACGAAGACCAGCGGCGTGTAGACCCCGCCGGGCAGGTCGGTGAAGGCCTCCCGGGTGCTGACGGCGAGCGTGAACATCGCCGGCGTGGCGGCCAGCAGCACCAGCCGGGACAGGCCGTAGTTGCACCGTACCCGGTTGCCGAGCCAGGCGAAGAGCGACCAGGACCACCACAGCAGGGTCAGCACCAGCAGCCCCTGCAGCACGCCGAGCACGCCGGCCTTCGCCGTCACCAGCGTGGTGATCTGGATGAACGCGAAGACGAAGACCACGTCGAAGAAGATCTCCTCGGTGGTGACCCGGGTCTGCCCGGTGACCGGCCGCAGGCCGCGCCGCAGTCGTACGGTCGGTCGGCGGGGCTCGTCCGCGGCGTGGCGGTCCGGCTGGGCGGTCACGGCGGCTCCTCGGCCCCCTTCTCCGTGACGGCCGTGTCGGGGACCCGGGCGTCCTCGTCGGCCAGGGCGTCCTCGCCGCCCAGGACGTCGCCGTAGCGCGCGACGAGCTGTTCCGCCGCGCGGTGCTTCGCCCGCTCCGGGTCGTCTCGGGCCGGCCGAGACGGCTCGTCGGAACCCTCTGACATCGGTCGCCTCCCGGCGCTCTACGACACCGCCCGGCGGTCCGCGGGCCCCTGCCGGATACCCGTGGCCGGCGCGCCGACACACCGCCCGTACCGGCCCGGACGGTGCTCGGCGACACCCGGGAGCGGTCCGTTGTGTGGCCGACGCTCATATGGACTGTGATGCATGTCTCGGTACCGTCGGCGCACGCCGGCGCCACCGGCGTCCACCACCAGGAGTCGCATCATGAGAGTTCCGTGGAAGGCGCTGGCCGCCGCCGTCGCCGGCCTGCTGCTGGCCGTGCCCCCGGTGAGCCCGGCGCACGCCGCCGGCACGCCCTACACCGTGCCGCCGGTCTCCGGCTCGCTGAGCACCTACAACGTCTCCTCGGTGTACGTCGCCGGGGTCTCCTCCGGCGGATACCTGGCTACCCAGCTCCAGGTGGCCTACTCCGGGCGGATCCGCGGGTCGGCCGTCTTCGCCGCCGGCCCCTACTACTGCGCGCAGAACACCGTGACCCAGGCGCTCTACGCCTGCGGTGACAACATCTACCCCACCTACCTCGCCAATCTGGAGACGTACACGCGCACCTGGGCGTCGTACGGCTGGATCGACCCGGTCGGCAACCTCGCCTCGCGTCCGGCGTACGTGTTCCACGGCAACTCGGACACCACCGTGAAGAAGTCCGTCACCGACGACCTGGTCCGCTACCACCAGCGCTTCGGCGCGAGCGTCCAGTACGACAGCGGTTCGTCCGCCGGCCACGCCTGGGTCACCCCCTACGGCACAGGCGGGTGCGGCGTCACCGCCGCGCCGTACCTCAACGACTGCGGCACCGATCCGCAGAACGCCTTCCTGCGCAAGCTCCTCGGCTCGGTGGCCGCGCCGAACACCGGCCCGCTGCGCGGCACGATGATCCGCTTCGCGCAGAACACGTTCGCGGTGGGCGGCTGGGCCAACGGCATCAGCATGGACACGTCCGGCTTCGCCTACGTCCCGGCGCCGTGCGCCGCCGGTCAGTCCTGCCGGCTGCTGGTGGCGCTGCACGGGTGCCTCCAGGGGTACGGCAAGGTCGGCACCGCCTTCGTCGACCGCGCCAACCTCAACCAGTACGCGGACACCAACAACATGATCGTGCTCTACCCGCAGGCCACCACCTCGGCCGCGAACCCGAACGGGTGCTGGGACTGGTGGGGTTACCTGGGCGCGACGAACTACCCGATCAAGGGCGGTGCCCAGATCGAAACGATCATGAACATGGTCCGTCGACTGGACGGCTGAGCTCGGCCCGCACAGCCCGCCGCCGCAGTCGCTGACGTCGGGCTGACCGCCGGCGCCGACGTGCGCGTGGCCCGCCCACCGGCCGTCCCGGGGGCCCCGGCCAGCCCTCCGGGTGATGGGCGGTCAGCCCTCCGGGTGGCGGCGGACGAAGTCCTGGTAGGTCTCGTTCGCCAACTCGATCTCGCGGATCTCGGCGGCCAGCTCCGCCCGGCGGAGTTCGGCCGCCGACCGCGCCCGGGCCAGTCGGAGTTCGTGCCGCCGGTCCCGCGCCCGGGCCCAGGCGCGGACGGCCGCCCAGGCGATCCAGCCGCCCGTGGCCACCAGCCCGGTCAGCGCGAAGGCGAGGAGGAAGTCCATCGCGACACCCCTTTCGGTCAGCCGACGTCCCGGCGCCCCGCCAACCAGGTGCCGAGCCCGAACGTCACCAGCACGTAGCCCGCAAGCACGATGACCGGCCCGGCGGCGCCGGCCGATTCCAGCACGCCCGGCGTTCCGCCGTCGAACTGGGACCGGGCCCCGAGCGCGCCGGCCAGCGCGCCGGAACTCGGCGCGAGCAGCAGGTTGCGTACCGGCTCCAGCGCACCGACCACGAGGGCGAGGCCACTCACGGCGTTCTCCAGCACCAGCGTCCACACCAGGCCGACCGCGATCGCGGTGGCGGTGCTGCGGAACGCGATCGCCAGGAGGAAGCCGAGACCGGCGTGGGCGCAGCAGATGAGCCACGCCGCCGCCACGGCGCCCGCCAGCTGGCCCGGCGGTGGCCAGGCGAGGCCACGGCCCTCGACGAGTGCGATCAGCGCCGTGACCGCGGCCAGCGCGACGAAGGTGAGCACGGCCAGCAGCAGGGTCAGGGCGCAGAGCGCCACCGCGTGTCCGGCCAGCACCTGGGCCCGGCGCGGACGTTGCGTGAAGATCAGGTTGAGCGTGCCCCACCGGTACTCGTTGCCGATGACCAGGGCGCCGAGGATCACCACGATCGCGCCGCCGAAGAGCGGGAACAGCCCGATGCCGGTGGTGACGAGCTGGCCGGGTAGCACCGTATCCAACAGCGTGGCCGAGGCCTCGGCCTGCTCGGGATCGCCGGCCAGGGCGAGGTGCACCAGGTACGGGACGCCGACGCCGAAGGCCAGCGCCAGAGCGGTCCAGGTGAGGGTGACGGTCCAGACGGCCGGCCGTTTCCGGTCGGCGAACCAGGCCGCGCGGACCGAGGCGATCACCGGCTGCTCCCCGTCATCGTCGTGGGCCGCTCCGGCTCCGTACGGGCCGGGTCGGCGTCATCCGCTTCGGTGCGGTCCGGTGCGGTCAGCTCCAGGAACGCCTCCTCCAGCGAGTGTCGCACCGGCCGGAGCTCCCGGACGTCGACACCCGCCTCGACCAGCCGCCGGTTGAGGGTGGCGGCCAGGGCGGGATCCGTGCTGACCCGCAACCGCCCGTCGGTCACCTGCACGTCATGGACGCCCGCCTGGTCGCGCAGGCACGCCACCGCCCGGTCCACCGGGTCCGCGGCGATGAGCAGCGCGCCGTCGCCGAGCGCCGCACGAAGCTCGTCCGGCGAGCCGTCGGCGACGAGACGGCCGTGGTTGATCACCGCGATCCGGTCGCAGACCTGCTCCACCTCGCCGAGCACGTGGCTGGAGAGCAGCACGGTTCGTCCGTCCCGGCCGAGCGTCCGGAGCAACTCCCGCATCTCGGAGACACCGGCCGGGTCGAGCCCGTTGGTGGGCTCGTCCAGGATCAGCAGGCTCGGCTCCTTGAGCAGCGCGGCGGCCACGCCGAGCCGTTGCTTCATGCCCAGGGAGTACGTCCGGAAGGGGGAGCGCCCGCGGTCGGTCAGATCCACCTCGGACAGCGCCCGGTCGGCGGCGCTGTCGGGTATCCCGGCATACCGGGCGGCCAGTCGGAGATTGTCCACTCCGGACAGGTGCGGGTAGAACGCGGGCGACTCGATCAGGGCACCCACCCGGGCCAACTCCCGTGGGCTGCCCGGCGGTTGACCGAGCACCCGGATCCGGCCGGACGTCGGGCGGACCAGCCCGACGAGCATGCGCATCGTGGTCGTCTTGCCGGCGCCGTTCGGCCCGAGGAACCCGAGGACCTGCCCGGTGGGCACCCGCAGGTCGAGGGCGTCGACCGCCGCGATGCCGCCGGGATAACGCTTGGTCACCTCGTGCAATTCAATGGCGAAACGGTCATTCTCCACGGGAGCGTCGCAATCCATCGACGGTGTGACACGGCTGGCCGATAGGATTTTCCGCACCGTTCATCCAGGGGCCCTTCGAATTCCCTACCGTAAGGCAGGGTTAATTGCGTCTTGTTGAATTAACTATTCGTTAAGGGGGCTGGGCGGCAACAAAAGGCGTCGCCACCCGGCCCGGAGGTTGGCCCGCCGCCGGCTACCGACGTTGACTCCGGGACGAATTAGGGGCTCCTGAGCTGCGGCGGCGTGCGGCGACGCCCACAGCGTAGCGGAGGTTGATCGGCTCGGGAAGGGTCTCGTGCGGCGCGTCCGTGACGTCTTGTCCCCGCCGCAGCTCAATGCCGTTAAATTCACCTTCGCCAGTGCCTCCCGCGAAACAATCTGTTGACGTACGTATTGATCATGGGCAGCATGAAGACACTTTCAGTTCGACCGTGATCGCTGGCATAGGAGCCCTGATGAGTGTGCCGCCGGACGGTGGAGTGAGTCTGGAAATACGGCCGAAGCTGCGGCATGACGTGGTCTTTCTGGACGCGCCGGCCGGTGCGTACCTTCGCGGGCCGGACACCGCATTCCTGATCAAGGGACGATCCGCGTTCCGCTGGTTGACCTCCCTGAGCCCCTACCTCAACGGTGAGCACACCCTGGCACAGCTCACCGCGTCACTCGACGTGGGGCAGCGGCAGACAGTGCTCAGCCTGGTCCGCGCACTGCTCGCCCGTGGCTTCGCCAAGGACGCCGGGCAGCGCACCGAGCTGCCCGAGCCGGTGGCCCGCCGGTTCGCCGCGCAGATCGAGTTCGTCGACCACTTCACCGACGACCCCACCGGCCGGTTCCAGCGCTTCCACAGCGCGCGGGTCGTGCTCGCCGGCGCAGGAGCGATCCTGACGGCCGCGGCCGGCGGCCTGCTCCGCAACGGGTGTCTCCGGCTCGACCTGTACCCGGACGACGACCCGGCCCGCCACGCCGACGCGCTGCGGGCCGAGGAGGCGGAGCTGCGGGCCGACGGGCTGGCCGCCGACGTGCGGGTGCACGACGGTCCGGCCGATCCGGCCGGCGCGGACGCCGTGCTCTACTGCGCCGACCGGGCCGGGTTGCCCCGGCTGGCCGCGCTGGCCCGTGCCGGTCACCGGGACGGGCCGCTCCTGGTCCCCGTGGTCTGGGACGACGAGCGGGCGGTGCTCGGGCCGACCGTCGCAGCCGGATCGACGCCCTGCTGGCTCTGCGCCCACCTCCGGCTCACCGCCGGCGCCGACCCGGCGACCGCGGCCGAGTTCTGGCGGCACCTCGCCGTCGGCGCCGGTCCCGACGTGCCCGCGCCGCTGCCCGAGGTGACCGCACGGATGCTCGGCAACGCTGCCGCGTTCGAGCTGTTCCGGGCGTTCACCGGGGCGCTCCCACCGGACACGGCCGGCGGGGTGTTGCTGCTCGACCGGTCCACCCTGGAGTCCGTCCGCGAGCCGGTGCTGCCGCACCCGGCCTGCCCGGTCTGCCGCGACGTCGAGGTGGCCGCGCCGGTCGAAACCGCCGACTCGGAGGACGAGACCTACCAGCGTGCCCAGGCGCTGGTGTCCCCGAACGTGGGGGTCTTCACCCGCTTCGTGGACGACCCCCTGGAGCAGGCACCCCTGAAGACGGCCCGGCTGCGGCTGCCGGGGCGGCGCGGACCGCGCGAGCTGACCGCCTTCGACGTGCACACCGTGATGAGCGCCCGGCTCGCCGCCTACCGGATCGCGGTACGCGACCACGCCTCTCGCTACGCCGACCCCGCCGCCGGTGTCGTGGCCACCGCCGCGGAGCTGCGGGAGCGCGGCGAGCGGCCGGTGCCGTGGAGCGAACTGGACACGGCGACCGGCGCGCTGCCGTACGACCCGCACCGAGCGGTCCGCTGGCTCCCGGCAACCGTGCTGGGCCGCCCGGAGACGGTGTGGGTCCCCGCCGCCGCGGCGCTGCCCACGTCGGCCGCGAACGGCGCGGGTCTCGCCGAGCGGACCGTCGCCGGCGCGGCGGCCGCCGGCAGCCTCGACGGCGTGGTCGACCAGGGTCTCGCCGACGCGCTGGCCTACCACGCGTTGACCGCCGCGATACGCGGCGGCGCCGGCCTGACCCGGGTGGACGAAGAGGACCTGGTGACCGACGACGACACCGCGTTCGTCCTGAAGGCGGCCCACCGCCTCGGCCGCCAGGTCGCGGTCTTCTCCCTCACCGGGGCCGCGCCGGCGCACGCGGTCCTCGCCGTCACGGAGGCGCCGGGGGGCGAGGACCGGGACTGGCGGCTCGCCGCCGGCTTCGATCCCGTCGCGACCCGGCTCGCCGCGGCGCGCGACCTGGTCGGGCGGCTCCAGGTGCGGCACTTCGAGGGGGTCGACGCCGACCTGGGCGAGCCGGTGCTCGCCGACCTCGACCCGGTCACCCTCACCGCCGCGGCGGCGTCGCCCGTCGACGGTGACCGCCCCGCGGCGCCCGGCGGCACCGACCGGGACGCCGTCCTGGCCGCCCTCGCCCGGCGGGGGATCACCGCGTTGCTGGTCGAGACCACCACTCGCGACATCCGGGCCGGCGGGGCCTTCCGCAGCGGCGTCGTCCTGCTGCGCCATTCCGGCCGCGCGGCCGACTGAGCCACCACACCAGTGGTCCGAGCGAGGCACGCACCGCGGAAGGAGGTGAAACATGCCGATCACCCTGAACGACGAGCTCCGCGAGCTGGAGACCGAGACCTTCGAGATCGAGGAGGTCGAGGACGGCGGCGAGGCGCTCGCCGCGACCAGCTCCAGCTGCTCCTGCTCGAGCTGCTGCAGCTGCAGCACGTCGAGCTGCTGCAGCACCAGCACCAGCACCTCCAGCTGCGGCTGACCGGGTGAGCGGGGTCGAGCCCCGACGCTGACGCAGTCCGGTCCCGGTGGGACAGCCGCATCCGACGCACCATCCGCCGCCGGCCCACACCGGCGAGCAAACCCGTGTACCTCCGCTCGGTCCACGTGGTGGTGCGGATCCACACCCACCTGAGGACCGGCGCAGACGGCTCAAGGAGAGGCCCGTGACATCACCCCTGGCAGACGCACTGCCCGAGTCGGTCCGCGGCGAGCTTCGCGACCTGCAGACCGAGACGTTCGAGGTCGAGGACATCGCCGATCTGTCCGCCGACCTCATGGACATCTGCAGCAGCAGCACCAGCACCTCCAGCTGTTCCAGCTGCAGTACGTCCAGCTGTTGCAGCTGCACCTCGTCGAGTTGCAGCAGCACCAGCTGAGCCCGGCCCCACCCGGCCGCTCCGGACGACCGTGCGGCGCCGAGGCCCGGACACGCCCGAGGGGAGGTAGAGGAAATGCCGGAACTGACTGATGAACTGCGCGCGCTGGAGACCGAGACGTTCGAGATCGAGGACGTCGACGCCATCGACGCGATGGTCATGGACTGGTCCAGCTCCAGCTGTTCCTGCTCGAGCTGCTGCAGCTGCAGCACGTCGAGCTGCTGCAGCACCAGCACGAGCACCGGATGCGGCGGCGGCTGACCGACCGACCGCAACCGTCCCCGCCGGCGAGCCACGCCGGCGGGGCACCCGGTCCCCGACCCGCCCGCCCGACCGCAGACAGGTGATACCGCATGATCGTCGACGTCCGGACCACCTCCACCGGGTGGGACACCAGCCTCAAGCAGCTCGGTGAGGCGTTCCACGAGCGACTTCAGGACCCGGCGGACCAGCCGGCCGACGCCGAGGGTCCGTCGGGCGCCGTCGCCGTACGCATCGCGGCCCTCGGCCTGACCGACGCGTACGCCGACGCCGGCGACGGGCTCACCGGCGACGTGGTCCCGATCTGGCTGCACGGCGCCACCGCCCTGGTCGGCCCGCGCTGGTCCGGCGGTCCACCGGCCCGGCCCGGCCCGTGCCCGCACTGCGTGCAGCGCCGCTGGCAGGCCATCCGGGTACGCGAGGAACGGCACGCCCTCGAACACGGCGCGCGGGTAGGAGTGGTGGCCGCGCTGCCGCACCTGACGCCGTTCGCTGTCGACGCGCTCTGGCAGCTGTTCCGGCAGGTCTGTCGACCGGGACCCGGCCGTCCCGGCGTGGGACGGCTGTACCAGCTGCGGATGGACACGCTGGAGACGACCGTGGTCGAGGTGCTCGCCGACTCCGAGTGCCCGGCCTGCGCCACCCCACGACCGGACACGGCCGAGGCCGCGGTGATCCCACTGACCCGCCGACCGAAGTCCGACCCGACGTCGTACCGGCTGCGGTCCGCCGCCGACCTGGACCTGCCGGTCGGTGCGCTGGCCAACCCGGTCGCCGGGGCCCTCGGCGGCAACGCGCTGCGGGCGTACAACGCCACCGCCACCGCCCCGGTGACCGGCTACTTCCGCGTCCGCAGCCGGTACGACCTGCACGAGATGTGGTGGAGCGGACACGCCAACAGTTACGGCGGCAGCGAGACGTACGCCCTGCTGGAGGGCCTGGAGCGGTATGCCGGCCAGTTTCCGCGGGCGCGCCGCACGGCGGTGTTCGACAGCTACGCCAACCTCGCCCCGGACGCGCTGGACCCGGCCGGTCTGGGCTACCACCCGGCCTTCTACCACGGCCACGGGCTCTACTACGCCCCCTACACCCCGGGCGAGCCGATGCACTGGGTCTGGGGCTGGTCGCTGCGCGACGGCCGGCCGCGGCTCGTACCCGAGCAGCTCGTGTACTACCTGGACCGTCGCACCGACCAGCGCAAGTTCGTCCAGGAGTGCTCCAACGGCTGCGCCAGCGGCAGCAGCCCCGAGGAGGCGCTGCTGCACGGCATGCTCGAACTCGTCGAGCGCGACGCCTTCCTGCTCGCCTGGTACGGCTCCGCGCGCCTGGCCGAGATCGACCCGGCGAGCTGCCGCGACGAGCGGGTGCGGTTCATGCTCGATCGCGTCGACCTGCTCGGCTACGACATCCGGCTCTTCGACACCCGCGCCGACCTGCCGATCCCGGTGGTGACCGCGGTCGCCGTGAAGCGCGGTGACGGCCTCGGCCAGCTCTGCTTCGCCGCCGGCGCCAGTCTCGACCCCGAGGACGCCGTCCGCGCGGCGCTCTGCGAGACCGCGTCCTACGTGCCCGGCTTCGACGAGCGCGTCGCCGCCAGCGAACCGGAGCTGCGCGAGATGGTGCGGGACTACACCAGGGTCACCGAGCTGAGCCACCACGCGCTGCTGTACGGCCTGCCGGAGATGGCGCGGCACGCGGCCTTCCTCTTCGACGACCCGCCCCGGCGCTCCATGTCGGAGCTGTACGGCGACTGGTTGGCCACCCGGCCCGCGCACGACGACCTGCGCGACGACATGACCTACCTCGCCGACCTGATCGCCGGCCTCGGCGGGGACGTCGTCGCCGTCGACCAGACCTGCCCCGAGCAGGATGTCGCCGGGGTGCACACGATGGCCGTGGTGGCCCCGGCGCTGGTCCCGATCGACTTCGGCTGGCAACGCCAGCGGGTGCTCTGGAGCGATCGGCTGGACCGCTATCTGGCGCGGGGACGGCATGGCCCGGACCAGCTCGGCGCCACCGGCCGCAACCCCCACCCGCACCCCTTCCCGTAGGAGCGCCGACATGCAGCACGACCCCCGCGAGGTCGTCCGCGACTACACCGAGGCCGTGTTCCGGCGGGCCCGCACCCCGATGGAACCGCTCCACTACGAGGTGGACTGGGCCGACCAGCCCTCCCGGCACAAGAGCTACCCCGGCGCGCCCAGGCTGCCGCTGCCCGCCGATCCCGGTGCGCTGCCCACGTTGCGGGAGCTGCACACCGGGGACGGTCTGCCGCTGGTCACCGGCTGGTCGCTGCCCCGGCTGGCCGACCTGCTGCGGCTGTCGTACGGCGTGTTGGACCGGCGGATGACGGTCAACTGGAACCAGGACGTCGCCAAGCGAGCGCACTTCGAGCACGCGGTCTGGGGGCGCGGCACCGCGTCCGGCGGCGGGATGTACCCGGTGGAGCTGTACCTGATCGCGGGCGGCGGTGCGCCGGTGCTGCCGGGGGTGTACCACTACCACACCGGCGCGCACGTGCTGGAGCGGCTGCTGCTCGGCGACGTGACGGGCCGGGCCCGGGCCGCGCTCGGCGTCGACGTCGGCGTCGATGGAACGGCTCCGGGCGCGACGGCCGACAGCTACCTGCTGGCCAGCATCCGGTTCTGGAAGAACTCGTTCAAGTACAACAGCTTCTGCTACCACGTGGTCACCCAGGACCTCGGTGCCCTGCTCGGCTGCTGGGACCTGTTGGCGCCGGCGCTCGGCGTGCCCCTGCGGCGGCTGCTCGGCTTCGACCCGGCACCGCTGGACCGCCTGCTGGACCTGGACGGCGACGCGGAGAGCGTCTTCGCCGTCGTGCCGCTGAACTGGGCGGCCCCGGCCGCCGCGCCCACCGGCTCGGCGACGGGGTCCGCCGCGTTCGCCGGGGCGGTCGGCGCCGGCGACACCGGCCCGGCGACCGACGGCGTCGACGGGACGCGGGTGCGCCACGCCGCCTTCGAACGGTCCCGCCGCGTACGCGAGTTTCCCGCCGTCACCGCCGTGCACCGGGCCGCGGCGGCCCCCATCGTGGCTACGCCGGACCGCGTCGGCGCGGCCGTCCCACGGGAGCTGGCCGGCGAGCCGCTCCCGCTGCCCGATCCCGCGTTGGACCGTCTCGACAGTCCCCTCTCCACGGTGCTGGCCACCCGGTCCAGCAGCTTCGGCCGGTTCCGTCGGCCGCCCGACCTCACCGCCGCCGACCTCGGCACCACGCTTGCCTTCGCCGCCGCCGGTCGCCGTTACCCGGCCGACGTCAAGGGGCCCGACGGCGGGCCGGCGCTTACCCGGCTCTGGGTCTTCGCCAACCACGTCGACGGCGTGCCGAGCGGCGGCTACGCGTACTGCGAGCGGCGACACGCGTTGCTGTTCGCCGGCCCGGAGCCGGCGGACGGGATGTCCGCCTTCCTGCAACAGCAGTACTTCCTCACCAACTACACGATGGGCCAGGTCGGCGCGGTGCTCGCCATCTCCGGCCGGCCGGACGCGGTGCTCGACGCCTTCGGCCCGCGCGGCTACCGGATCCTCAACGCCGAGGTCGGCACCGTCGCGCAACGCGCGTACTGCGCCGCCACCGCCCAACGGGTGGGCTGCGGCGCGGTGCTCGGCTTCGACAACGTCGCCATGAACACCGCCCTCGGGCTGGACGGCACCGATGAGCGGACCGTGCTGTTCCTGCTCCTCGGCCAGCACCCCGAGGCGACCGCCGACCTGGCGTACCGACTGTGACCGCCCCGACCGGCCCGCCGCGCCCGGGCCCCGAGTCCGTGACCGCCCGCAGACCAAGGAGAGACCCGTGACGGTGTCCCTGCCCGCACCCCCGGCGACCGCGATCTCCTGGCGGATGCCGGAGGTGTTCATGCTGCGCACCGCCGGACTGCCGCTCGAGGTCGCCGACCGGCTGGCCTTCGACGGGACCGCCCGGTGGGCCCGCCGGGTGCTCGACCTGGAGGACGAGCTGCGGTGCGGTGGCCGGGAGCTGGCCGACGCGCTCCAGGAGGCGATCGCCCGGAACCTGTCCGACGACGGGCTGCGGCAACGGCTCATCCGGTTCCGCCGCGACGTGTTCAACCTGCGCCCGCCCCGCCCGGCCGACCTGGCGGCCTGGCCGGTCGCCGCGCTCGGCGCGCGCACCCACCGGGACCTGACGCGCTGGATGGAGACCTTCGCGGAGTACCAGCGGGAGCTGGCCGCCGGCCCGGCGCTGCTCGACGGTGAGCTGGCGCAGCGGCGGGACGTGCTGCGCGCCCTCGCCGACGACCCGGACCTGCGGGGCGGCATCCTGCTCGCCTCCCCGTCGCTGGACCGCTACCTGCCCCGCTACCTGGCCGCGACCGGTCCGCTCGGCAAGCGGGAGCGCCGAATGGAGCGCTCGCTGCTGGAGTACGCGTACCGCACCGCGACCAAGACCAGCCCGTTCAGCCTCCTGACCACGGTCAACGTCGGCACCTTCGGCACCGGCACGGGTCGGCTGCTCGACGTCGTGCCGACCGCCGACGGCATCGGTACGACGAAGCGGGGCAGCGCCCGTCTCAACCTGGCCGCCCTGGGCCGGCTCTCGGCCATCGTGCTCGCCGACGAGACGCTCCGCGCGGACCTGCCGCTGGCCCTGACCACCGGCTGGCGCATCGCGCACGGCCGACTGCGCTACCTGCGCCGCCGACGGACCGGCTCGGAGGACGGCGACGCCGCGATCACCCTGGAGTCGATCCACGAGTCGCTCTTCGTGCTGCCCACCGGCCGCGTGCTGTACGACATCCTGGCCGCGCTCGACGGCGGCCGGGTACGGCGGATGGCCGACCTGGTCGGCGAGCTGACCACCGCCGACCGCCCCGCCGAGGAGATCGCCCAGTACCTGCACCACCTGCTGCGGGTCGGCCTGCTGGTCGTGCCGAACCTGCACCTGGACATCCACGCCGACGACCCGGTGGACGGCTACCGGGCGGCGCTGCGGGGGATCGGGCGGGAGTGGGCCGACCGGCTCGCCGAGCGGGTGGGCACCGCCAACCGGCTGGCCACCGGCTACCCGGATCGGGACGTCGACGGGCGCCGCAGGGCGCTCGACGGGATCCGCGACGAGTTGACCGCCGCCCACCGCGACGTCGGCCGCCTCGACGTCCCGGCCCCCCGGACCCTGCTCTACGAGGACGCCACCCTGTCCACCCGCGGCCCGGTCACCGCCGACCGGGCCAGCTGGGAGCGGAGCATCCTGCGCCCGCTGCGGGCGCTGGCCCGGATCATGCCGGTGTTCGACATCAACCTGCCCCGCCGGCTGGCCACCAAGGGCTTCTTCCGGGCCCGGTACGGCGCGGGCGGGCGCTGCGACGACCTGCTCACCTTCGCCCACGAGTTCCAGCAGGACTTCTTCGAGCACTACAGCGGCCGGATGATGCGCCGCCGGGCCTTCGACGCGGACAACCGCTACGTCCGGCAGGAGAACTGGTTCCGGCAGGACGAGATCACCGCCCTCGACGACGCCCGGCTGGAGGTGGCCCGGCGGATGGATGAGGCGTACCACCGGCTGCCGCACGACGCCGACGAGTTGGTCCTCGACGAGGCGTTCATGACCGAGGTGGCCGCGATGGTGCCGGAGACCCTCGGCACGCTCGACCCGCGGTCCTTCTTCCTCCAGCTCGCCGACCAGGGCGAGCGGCACCGGGTGGTGGTGAACCGGGTCTACTCGGGAATGACGCTGCTCTTCTCGCGCTTCGCGCACCTCTTCGCCGCGGAGGACCTGGCCGGCGCGCTGCGCGCCGAACTCGCCCGGCTCCAGCCACCGGGAGTGGTGTTCGCCGAACTCAAGGGCGGGTACGACGCCACCAACCTGAACCTGCACCCGGTCGTGACCCCGTACGAGCTGGTCTGCCCCGGGGAGATCAGCTTCCGGTCGGCCGCCGAGCAGATCCACATGGACGACCTCACCGTCGTGCACGACCCGGTCGCCGACCGGTTGCTGCTGCGCTCACGTCGGCTCGACGCCGAGGTCGTCCCGGTCTACCTCGGGTTCCTGCTGCCGATGGCCCTGCCCGAGGTGCAGCAGGTGCTGCTGACCTTCGCCTACGTCGGCATGGCACAGCCCGACCTCTGGGCGGGCACGACCGTGCCGCTGCCCGGCCGGGGCATCGCCGGTTATCCGCGCATCGTGCACGGCGACCTGGTGCTGCAACGGCGGATGTGGAAGCTGCACCCGGACCATCTGCCCACCCGTACGTCGGGCCAGAGCGACGCCGACTGGTTCCTGGCCTGGCAGCGGTGGCGGCGGGACAACCGGCTGCCCCGGCGGGTCTTCGCCACCCCCGAGGGCACCCGGCTCGCGCCGGCGGCCGGGGACGAGCCGGGTCCGACCGTCGGCGCCCGGCCGGACCACAAGCCGCTCTACGTGGACTTCGACAGCCACTTCTCGCTCCAGTTGCTGGACGCGACGGCGCGTGCGGCGGGCAGCCGGCTGGTGCTGACCGAGATGCTGCCGGGCCGTGACGAACAGGTGCTGCGCGGCGAGGGCGGCACCTACGTCACCGAAGTGACCGTCGAACTCAACGGCGTCCGAGGGGGAGTGGACCATGACTGACTATCCGTCGCCGGTCGACCACGGCTGGCTCAGCGTGCACGTCTTCTACGCCAGTAACGCCAACCCGATGCTGGTCGAGGGCGTCCGCCCCCTCGTGGACGACCTGCGGGCGGAGGGCCTGATCAGCCGGTACTTCTTCATCAAGTACTGGATGGAGGGCCCGCACGTCCGGCTGCGGGTGCTGCCGGCGCCCGGTGTCGACCCGGCGCTGGTCCGGGCCCGGGTGGACGCGGCGATCGACGCGTTCCTGCGCCGCCGTCCCGCCCTGTACGAGGTGGACAGCGCGGGGCTCGGCGACCTGTACAAGCAGATGTTCCTCGCCGAGTACGGCCGGGCCCGGTGGGACGAGGAGTACGGGCCGGACGGCGTCATGCCGATGCGGGCGAACAACAGCCACCACCACATCCCGTACGAGCGGGAGTACGGCCGCTACGGCGGCCCGGCCGGGATCGAGATCGCCGAGTGGCACTTCGAGCACTCCAGCGACGTGGTGCTCGACCTGCTGGCCACCACCAACGTGCACGTCCGCCCGGTGCTGCTCGGGCTCTCCGCGCAGCTCACCATGATGGCGTGCGCGGTCTTCCTCGACGACGACCGGCGGATCGCCGGGTTCCTCGACGAGTACCGGCGGTTCTGGGAGGTCTCCTACTCGGAGCCGAGCGACGACTACCACGCCAGCTTCGACACCAGCTACCGGCGGATGGACGCCGCGCTGCGCGGCCGGCTCGCCGACATCCGCGCCGCCGCCCGCGACGAGGCGGCGGTCCGGCCCGGCGGGGTCGAGGGCCGTTGGCTGGCGCACTGCCGCGCCCTGCGTGAGCGGGTGGTGGCCGCTGCGCAGCGCGACGAGTTGGTCTTCCAACGTGGAGACGGGGCACCCACCCCGGTGACCGATCTCGACGCGGCGCTGCCGATCCTGCTCAGCTCGTACGTGCACATGACCAACAACCGGCTCGGCGTGAGCATCCTCGACGAGATCTACCTCTCGTACCTGTTGTGCACCGCGCTGCGCGACGACGCCCCGGCCGGCACGAGATGACCACGGTCGACGCGACCTGGACCCGGCCCCGGCTCCGGGCCGGGGTGGTGCTCGGCCCCGGCCAGTGGCGGGCCGGGAAGCTGGTGCACCACGTGAAGGACCGGGAGACCGGCTGGTTCTACCGGGTCGGCCCGCGGGAACACTTCCTGCTCTCCCGGATGGACGGCAGTCGCTCGCTGGACGACCTCGCCGCCGAGTACGCGGCGACCTACCGTCGGCGCCTCGGGCCGGAGAACTGGCAGCAGCTCTTCGGCATGCTGCACCGGCGGCAGATGCTCGACGGCGCCACCGACCCGGCGGCGATCGCCCGGCTCACCGAGTCGGCGGCCGAGGGCGCGGCGAAGACCCGGCGCGGGCCGCTGTCGGCCCGGTTCCCGCTCTTCGACCCGGATGGGCTCTTCGACCGGCTGCTGCCCTGGCTGCGGCCGGTGTTCAGCTGGGCGTTCGTGCTGCCGGCGCTGCTGGCCGTGCTCGCCGTCGCCGGCTACGTGGCACTGCACCTGCCGGAGCTGGTGACCGGGGTCGGCGGCGGCGACCGCCCGGTGGCCGCGATCGTGGCGGCCGTGGTGAGCACCTGGGTCATCGTGTTCCTGCACGAGTGCGCGCACGGGCTGACCTGCCGGTACTTCGGCGGCCGGGTCACCGAGATCGGTGTCATGTGGCGGTTCCCGCTGGTGGCGCCGTACTGCAAGGTCGACGACATCGTGCTCTTCACCCCGCGACGGCGGGTCGCCACCGCGTTCGCCGGGGTGTTCGTCAGCATGCTGGCCCTGGTGCCGTTCGCGGCGATCCGGGTCTGGGCGGGGCCGGGCGCGCTGCGTGACCTGGCCGGTACGATGCTGCTCTTCGGCACCGCCACCGCCGCGCTCAACCTCGTGCCGTTCCTGCGCCTGGACGGCTACTACATGCTCAGCCACGCCCTGAACCTGGCCGACCTGCGGGCCGACACGTACGCGTACTGGGGTCGGCTGCTGCGCGGCGGGCCGGCGGCGGTGGCCGACCACCGTCGCCGGGACCGGCTGGTCTACGCCGGGTACGGGCTCGCCTCCGCGCTCTTCGCGGTGACCGTGGCGACCCTGCTGGTCCGGTACTGGTACGTCTCACTGGCCGGTTGGATCGGCTCCGGCTGGGCGATCACCGTGCTGGTCGCCGAGGCCCTCGCCCTGCTGGCCCTGACCGCCCACCTGACCCGCCGCCACCGGCGCCGCCAGCCCTGACCCCCACCCCCAGCGGCCCTCGCCCACCGCCACGACCGGGGTTTTGCGCGGCGCGGGGTGGGGATGCTGTGCGGTTCCGTGGGGCGAGCCGCGCGTGGGGGCTGGTGGGGGAGGTGCCATGGTCGGTGACGGTGATCCCCATCCGGAGGGTGGCTTCGGGCGGCAGCTCGACGAACCCGAGACCGGCTACGGCGGCCGGCGGCCCGAGCCGCCCGCGTCGATGCCGAGCGGTCTCGTCGACAGCGCGGTCTACAGCCGGGGATACCGGTACGCGTCGCCGGCCACCCTCGCCGACACGTACCGCTGCCTCCAGGAGCTGACCGGGGCGATGGCCTGGATCGGGCTCTACCGCCCGGACCGCGACCAAATCGTCTCCCTCGCCCGGGAGTTCCGCCTCCACGACCTGGCCGTCGAGGACGCGATCAACGCCCACCAGCGACCCAAGCTGGAGCGCTTCGGCGACACCCTGTTCGTGGTGCTGCGCGCGGCCCGCTACGTCGACGTCCGCGAGGAGGTCGAGTTCAGCGAGGTCCACCTCTTCATCGGCCCCGGCTTCGTCGTCACCGTCCGGCACGGCGAGGCACCCGACCTGGCCGCCGTCCGGGCACGGTTGGAGGCCGAGCCGGAGATGCTCGCCCGCGGGCCGCAGGCGGTGCTCTACGCGATCCTCGACCAGGTCGTCGACGGGTACGCCCCGGTGGTCGCCGGGCTGGAGAACGACATCGACGAGATCGAGACGGAGGTCTTCGGCGGCGACCCGAACGCCAGCCGGCGCATCTACGAGCTCAGCCGCGAGGTCATCCAGTTCCAGCGGGCCGCCCGTCCCCTGCTCGGCGTGCTGGCCGCGCTCGCCGCGGGCTCCGGCAAGTACGGCACGGACGAGGAGTTGCAGCGCTACCTGCGTGACGTCACCGACCACCTGACGCAGGTCGTGGAGCGGGTGGACAGCTTCCGGCATCTGCTGCAGAACATCCTGGCCGTCAACGCCACGCTCGTCTCGCAGCAGCAGAACGAGGAGATGCGCAGCCTGACCGCGGCGAGCTACGCCCAGAACGAGGAGCTGAAGAAGATCTCGGCCTGGGCCGCGATCCTGTTCGCCCCCACCCTGATCGGCACGGTCTACGGCATGAACTTCGTCCACATGCCCGAGCTGCACTGGCGGTACGGCTACCTGTTCGCGGTCGCCCTGATGGCGCTCGTCTGCGGCAGCCTGTACCTGGTCTTCAAACGTCGCGGCTGGCTCTGAGCGGCGGGGCCGCCGGTGTGGACGGGGCTATTCGAAGCCGCGCAGGATGTGCCGCTCGTCCTCGACGTCGTCCTCGTCCGGGCCGATCCGGCCCTGCAGGGCGGAGGCGGCCCAGACCTTCAGCGGGGTGGACGCCCCGGTCGTGCCGCCCGCGACCTGAGGGTCGTCGCCGGTCAGTGCGTCCTCGATCGGTGGCGCGCTGCGCTGGACCTGCATGGCACTGCCCTCCTCGTTGCCGCTGCGCCCCCGGGCGACGGGCAGGACCGCCACGACGCGGACCGCACGCCGGCCGGCCCGCGGAGTTGGGGTGACACAGCTCACATGCACCATCCCACGTCCGGGCGTCCCGGCACACCTGGTTTCCCATACCCGACTTTTCGTCGGCGCCGGTCGATCGGTCAGGACAGCGGGCGGGAGATCCCCCGGGCGTGGTCGGTGAGCGCCGCGCCGACCACCGTCGCCTCGACGGGCAGGATCTCCAGGCAGCGGCGGACGGCCGCGGCCATCAGGACGTTCGGCACCCGCATGGAGAGGGTGCAGTGCGGCACCCAACGCCCCGGCCGGTAGTGCTCGACGAGGGGCACCCCGGCCGCGCTGAGACGGTCGTGCACCTGCCGGTGGTGGGCCAGCAGTTCGGCGGTGGGCGTCGCCCCCAACCACAGGACCCGGCCGACGAACTGCCCGGCGTGCTGGAACGACAGCCGCAGGGGAGCGGCCACCACCATCCCGTCCAGCGCGGCGGTGACCCGCTCCGGGTCGAACCGGGGCGCCACCGCGAGCGAGACGTGTGGGCGGTGCCGCTGTTCCAGCAGCGAGCGCATGCTCTGCACGCCCTCGGCCTCCAGCGCGTCCCAGAGCACCCGGATCCGCCGGGTGGCGTCGGTGTCCAGGTAGAGCTCCAGCGCCGCGACCACATGATCACGGTAGCGGCCGCGTTTGACCGTCCGTTGCCGCGGTACAGGACAGGAACCGGTCGGGACGGGAAGGATGGGCACGTGGACGTGAGTGACCTGCTGATCGAGACGTACGACCGGCTTCCGCCGCTGGTCCGCGGGGCGGTGGACGGGCTGACGCCGGAGCAGCTGCGGCAGGCTCCCCGCCCGGGCGCCAACCCGGTGGGCTGGCTGGTCTGGCACCTGACCCGGGTCCGGGACGACCACCTCGCCGACGTGATGGGCGCCGAGCAGGTGTGGGTGGGCGGCGACTGGGCCCGGCGCTTCGGGCTCCCCGGCGCGGATCCGCACGACACCGGCTTCGCGCACACGGCCGAGCAGGTGGCCGCGCTGCGGCCGGAGAGCGCGCAGGCGCTGATCGACTACCACGAGGCCGTGCACACCCGGACCCGCGCCTACCTGGCCGGGCTGCGGGAGGCGGACCTCGACCGGATCGTCGACGAGTCGTGGGACCCGCCGGTGACCCTCGGCGTCCGGCTGGTCAGCGTCGCCGAGGACGACCTCCAGCACGTCGGGCAGGCGGCCTACGTCCGTGGCCTCCTGCTCGCCGCCTGACCGGCCGCGCTCACGGCACGATGACCGCCGGCCGGGTTCTCGCAGTACGTGTCGACGCCCACCCGGCAGCGGGCACACACCCCGCACCCCCACGCACCGTAGACGGCCACCGGTTGTCCCACCGCCAGCCCGGTCACCCCGTGGCCCAGCGCGTGCACCCAGCCGGCGTTCTCGTGCCCCAGCGTGAACGGCGGGTTCCAGGGCATCGAGCCGGCCCCGAACTCGTCCATCAGGTGCAGGTCGGAGTGGCAGGCACCGGCCGCGCCGATCCGCACCACCACCTGGCCCGGGCCCGGCGTGGGCTCGGGCATGTCGACCAGCGCCGGTTCGGACTTCCACTCCTGCAGCCGTAGCGCGCGCATCCGGCACCTCCGCTCCCGAGCGGTCTGCCGTGCGGCTGCCCGTCGGGGCCGGAGATAAACGGGGGAGGCCCGAGCGGCGACACCAGCGGTCGCGGTGAGTCGCCATCACCCGATCCGGGTGATGCCACCTCACCCCGGTCGCGGGCAACCTGCCTGGACGAGGGGAGGGGTTCCGATGGTCACGAGCGTGGGGGACTACCTGCGGGAGTTGGGGCCCGGCCGGCGGCCCGACCTTCCGGAGACCATCGCGGCCACCGTGCGCCTGGACGCCCGGGAGGACGGCTACACCACGCACTGGTATCTCAGCGTGGCGGACCAGCACGTCGAGGTGAGCAACTCCTCGCGGGACGCGGATCTCGTGGTCACCGCCGACCGGGCGGTCCTCGACCAACTGGCCTCCGGGGAGCTGCACGTCTCGGCCGCGGCGCTGCGCAACGACCTGACCCTGCGGGGCGACGTCCGGCTGTTCATGCTGGTCCGCCGCATCTTCCCCGGCCCCCGCGACGCCCGCCATCCGCGCACCGCCGCCCGTCAGGTCATGCAGGGCCGCGCCACGCCCGGCGGATGGGTCGGCCCGTCGTGACGCGGGAGCGCGTCCTGGTGTTCACGGGCAACGCCTTCGCGGCCGGCGACGCGCGGGGCGACATGGAGCTCGACGCCCGCTACCCCGTCGGGATCTTCTCGTTCGACACCCGGTTCGTGTCCCGCTGGGTGCTCACCGTGAACGGCGAGCGGCTCAACGCCCTCTCCCGCGACGACGTGAACTACTTCGAGACCCGGTTCTTCCTGGTGCCCGGCGCGGCGAGCCACTACGTCGACGCCGACGTCTCGGTGATCCGGCATCGGTCCATCAACGACAGCTTCCACGAGCGCATCACCGTGCTCAACCACTCGCCCGAGCCGGCCGAATACACGGTGCGACTGTCGATCGGCACCGACTTCGCCGACACCGCCGAGCTCCGGCAACCGCGCCGCCGGGCCGTCCAGGTCATCGCCGATCCGGCCCGACGGCAGCTACGGCTGCGCTACCAGCGCGACCGGTTCGTGCGGGAGACGATCGTGACCAGCACGGAGCCCGTCGACGTGGACGAGGAGGGAATGACCTTCCGGGTCCGGCTCGAACCGGAGGGTAGGTGGGCCACCGACCTGCACGTCGCGGTCGGGATGATCACGCGCAGCGAAGAGGGCCGGGACCAGCGGGTCAGCCTGGGATCGCATCGCGAGCGCGTCCAGCAGGGCATGCGGGAGGACCTGGACGAGTGGCTCGCGCGGGCGCCGTACCTGGTGGCCGAGCGGCAGGAGCTGCTGGCCATCTACGAGCAGAGCCTCACCGACCTCGCGTCGCTGCGCTACCAGCCCATCGGGAATCCGGGGCGGGTGCCGGTCGGCGGCCTGCCGTGGGCCATGACGCTGTACGGACGGGACAGCCTCTTCACCTGCCTCCAGTCGCTGGCGTTCACCCCCGAGCTGGTCCCCCCGACGCTGCGTGAACTCGCCATGCTCCAGGGCAGCCAGCTCGACGACGTACGCGACGAGGAGCCGGGCAAGATCCTGGCCGAGTTGCGGTACGGCGAGGCGGCGGCGTTCGGCGACGAGCCGACCACGATCTACTACGGGGCGGCGGACACCACCCCGCTGTTCGTCATCCTTCTCGACGAGTACGAACGCTGGTCCGGGGACGCCGACCTGGTCCGGGAACTGCGCCACCCGGCGCGGATGGCGCTGGACTGGATCGACGACTACGGCGACCTGATCGGCGACGGCTACCTGCGCTACCTCACCCGCAACAGCCGCAAGGGCTGGATCAACCAGGGGTGGCGGAACTCGCCCGAGGCCATCGTGTACGCCGACGGGCGGTTGCCGGGCTTCCCCCGGGCGACCTGCGAGCTCCAGGGGTACGCCTACGACGCGAAACGGCGCGGGGCCCGTCTGGCCCGCGAATTCTGGGGCGACCCGGCGTACGCCGACCGGCTGGACCGGGAGGCGGAGGCGCTGAAGCAACGGTTCAACCGGGACTTCTGGCTGCCCGAGCGGGAGTACTTCGCGCTGGCGCTGGAGCCGGACGGCACCCCGGTGGACGCCCTGTCGTCCGGCCTCGGGCACCTGCTGTGGAGCGGGATCGTCGAGGAGGAACGTGTCGAGGCGCTCGCCGCGCACCTGGCCGGTCCGGCGCTGTTCAGCGGCTGGGGCGTGCGGACGCTGGCGGAGGGGCAGCGCCCGTACAACCCGGTCGGGTCGCACCTGGGCGCGGTGTGGCCGTCGGACAACGCGGTGGTGGTCGCGGGACTGCGCCGGTACGGCTGTGACGTCGAGGCCGCCCGGATCGCCGCGGGAATCTTCGACATGGCGGAGACGCTGCGCGGGTCGGTGCCGGAGCTGATCGCCGGCTACGCGCGGGGTCAGACCAAGTACCCGGTCCAGCTGCCGGCCGCCGGTCGACCCCAGTCGTGGTCCTCGGGAGCGCTGCTGATGCTCCTCGGCACGGTGCTGGGGTTGCGGCCGAGCGGTGAGAACCTGCTCGTGAAACCCGCGCTGCCGCCGGGGTTCGGGCGCGTCGAACTGCTCGACGTCCCCGGTCGGTGGGGGCACTCCGACGCGTACGGCCGGGACCGGGCCGGCACGTTGCACGGGCACCGGCCCCGACTGCGCTGAGATGCTCCGGCGACGGCCGGAGCGCGGCACCGACGTCGGCCCCGACCGCGTCGGTCGTGCGTCGACCGGGCTTCGGTCGGGACGTCGCTCTCGACCGCGCCGACGGTCGTCAGTCGGCGGGCCGGCCGTTTGTCGCCGGTCTGCCCCGGGCGCCCGGCGAGTGTTGCCCGCCGACGCCGACGCCGACGCCGACGCCGGGGTCGGCCCGCCGGCCGGGCGCGGTGGCCTGCGGCCGAGGGCTGCGCGGAGACCGGCTGGACGAGGCGCCGCGGGACTTCTCGTCGCCCAGCACCCGGTCGCAGTATCCGGTCACCCGGTCCCGCCCGCCGGCGGCGGCGACCAGGCCGGCGAAGGCCGGATTCTCCAGCGCCCGCCCCGGCTGGTCGCCGGCTCTCGTCCGATAGGCCGTGCAGAGCTCGGCGTCGGTGGGGGCGGGCGGGACCGGTGGCGGCTCGGCCGGCCCGCCCGAGGGGGAGTTCGCCGGTGCGCTCGGCGCCACCGGCGGAGCCTCGACGGACGGCGGAGGGCCGACCGTGGCCGGCGGCGGTGCGGTGCCTCCGGGCAGCGTGCCCGTCGCGGCCAGCGCGACGCCGCCGGTGGCGGTCACGGCGAGCGCGGCCAGCGCGGCCCGCACGCCGAGGCCGGTCAGCCTGTGCCGGGCCCGCGTCGGCGCGGCGGGCGGTGGCGGATCCGTCCGGGCCCGACGGAACGCCCGCACGGCGGCCTGCTCGCCTGCGAGCTCGCCCGCGAGGGGTGCGGCGCGCAGAGCCGCCAGGAGCTGCGCGAGCGGATGCAGGGCGTCGCGTGGGTCGACGACGGAACCACCGAGCAGCCGCTCGACGGTGTCCCGGTCCATCCGGTGTGCGTTCATCTCGTGTCCCTCAGCGCCGCGCGCCGACGGGACGTCACATCAGGCCGTCGACCACTGGCCGACGACCGGTCGCCGGGCGTGCCGTGGGCCCGGTGCGCGGGCCGCCCGACGGCCGGCCTCAGCCCATGGTCTTGGCGCCGTCGATCGCCTCGCGCAGGATGTCGGCGTGCCCGGCGTGCTGGGAGGTCTCGGCGATGAGGTGCAGCAGCACCCGCCGGACCGACCAGCTCACCCCGGGCTCGAACCACGGGGCCACCGGCAGCGGGTGGGCGCTGTCGAGGTCGAGCGTGCCGACCAGGTCGTCCGTGCGCGCGGCGACCCGCGCGTAGTCGTCGAGCAGACCGGCCAGGGTCTCGCCCTCCTGCATCCGGAACTGGCCCACCCAGTCGACCGGCTCGCTCTCCATCGCGGCGGCGCCGCCGACCGCGAACCGCATCCAGCTCGCCTCGGTGAGCGCCACGTGCTTGATGAGGCCACCGAGGCAGAGGTCGCTGACCGTGGTGCGGGTGGCGGCCTGCGCGTCGGTGATCCCGTCGACCGTCTGGCGCAGAAAGCCGCGGTGGCGGCGCAGCGATTGCACGAGATCGGCCCGCTCGCCGGTGGTGACCTGTGAAGAGATGGTCATCGCGTCGCCCTTCGTCGACTGTCCGTCCAGGACACCGTACGACCGCGTACCGACGTTTTCGCCCCACGCCGCGTCGTCGGCACCGGTTGCCGATCCGGGGCGATCGGGGTGAACTGAATGACATGGGTGTCATTCGGGTGGGAACGTCGTCCTGGGCCGACCAGTCGCTGCTGCGCTCCGGCTGGTATCCGCGATCCGTGAACACGCCGGCCGGTCGGCTGCGCTGGTACGCCGAACACTTCCCCCTGGTCGAGGTGGACACGTCCTACTACGCGGTGCCGGTGCCCGAGACCACCGCCGGCTGGGTGGCCGCCACCCCGGCCGGGTTCACCTTCGACGTCAAGGCGTTCAGCCTGTTCACCGGCCACCCCACACCGGTCGCCGCGCTGCCGCGCGACCTGCGTCCGGCCGACGGCCCGAGCCGGGTCCGCCGACGGGACCTGCCCGCCACGACGTACGACGAGCTGTGGGCCCGGTTCCGGGCAGCCCTGGACCCCATCGCGGCGGCCGGGAAGCTCGGGGCGGTGCTGCTCCAGTTTCCGCCCTGGCTGGTCCGCGGCGCCGCCGCCGAACGCCGGATCACGGAGCTCGCCGAGCGCTGCCGCCCCTGGCGGGTGGCCGTCGAACTGCGCCACGGGTCCTGGTTCGACGGCCGGGCCGCACTGGACACCCTGGCCCTCCTGCGCGCCCACGACCTGAGCCTGGTCTGCGTCGACATGCCGCAGGGGCACCCGTCCTCCGTGCCGCCGCTGCCGGTCGCCACCGCCGAGCCGGCGGTGGTGCGGTTCCACGGCCACAGCGACGCCTGGGCGACCGGCGACAAGGAGGAGAAGTTTCGCTACGCGTACGGCGACGGGGAACTCCGCCACTGGTCCACGCTGCTGACCGAGCTGGCCGACCAGGCCGGCGAGCTGCACGCGCTCTTCAACACCTGCTGCGCGGGCCAGGCCCAGCGCGACGCCGAGCGGCTCTCCGGGCTGCTGACCGCCGGGAGCGGGCACCCGGCGGCGGCCGGCGCCGCGAGCTGACCCGTCAACCGGTGCGGCGTACGTCGACCACGACGCCGCTGCGCGGCCGGGTGGGGATACGCCGCAGCGAGATCCCCAGATCCTGCGAGGGCAGCTCGTAGTCGAGGCGGGCCAACCGGACGGCGAGATCGCGCAGCAGCGCCACCGTGATCATCTCGCCCGGGCAGCGGTGCCCGGTGCGCGGATCCCCACCGCCCTGCGGCACCAGCTCGAACTCGCCGATCGGCCGGTCGAGGAAGCGGTCCGGGTGGAAGCGGTACGGCTCCGGCCACACCCGCGGGTCGTGGTTCTGGCCGTACAGGTCCAGCAGCACCAGCGCCCCGGCCGGAATGCGTACCCCGCCCCACCCCAGGTCGGCCGCCGCCCGCCCGCCGACGAACGGGGCGAACGGGTAGAACCGACGGATCTCGTGGGCGTACGCCTCGGCGAACGCGCCGTCGCCCGCCCGCAGCCGGTCCCGGTGCTCCGGCCAGCGGTGCAGGGCGTGCCCGGTGAACGCGACGAACCAGCTGACCGCCACCGTCGGCCGGACGATGTTCAGCAACTCCACCGCGGCCGTGCACGGATCGAGCAGCGAGCCGTCGGCGTCCCGGTGCTCGGCCACGGCCCGCACCGCCGACCCCGCGGGCACCGCCGCCTCGCCACGGCGTACCCCCTCGATCAGGCCGGCCAGCCACTCCTCCCGGCGGGTTCGGGCCCGCCGCGCCCGCCAGTGCCGCGGCCCGGCCGTGGCGAAGCCGTCCACCATCGCCACCAGGTCGGCCGCCAGCGCCGGCAGCTCGTCGTCGCGCAGCGGCAACCCGACCCACTCGCCGACACCACGGGTCAGCACCCGGCTCACCTCGTCGAAGAGCACCACCGGGCCGCGCGCCGCCCAGTCCCGAGCGGCGGCGTCCCACGCGGCGGCGACCCGTCGGACCAGGTCGTCGATGCTCCCGTCGATGAGCAGCGCCACGAACAGGGCCTTGCGGACGCGGTGCGCCTCGCCGTCGAGGCCGTGCACCGCGCCGTGCCCGAACAGGGTGCTCCGGACCGGCCCCGGAATCGCGCCGTGCCGGTGGATGTGCCGCTCGTCGTAGAAGAACCGGGCCGCCTCCGGCCCGTGCAGCGCCACCGCCCGCTGCCCCAGCAGCCGGGTGGCGAGCACGTCGGCGTCGCACCGGCGTAGCCGGTTGGGCAGCCAGGCGAAACCCTCCAGGGCCAGGGCGAGCGTGTCGTCGAAACGAGCGTACGGCGCGGGCATGGGCACTCTCGTGCCCACGCGACGGGGTCGCAAACCACCGCGGACCGCGCGCGGTCAGGCGCTGCGTCGCCCCCGGGAGCGGAACGCGTCCTGCGTACGCTCGTCGACCTCCGCGGCCTCCGGGAAGGTGCGGCCGCTCGGCGCCGGGTCCGGCGGCGCGCCCGGCCCCGCCTCCGACTGCCGGCTCGGCTCCACCGGGCCGAACCCGTGCCGACCCATCGGCCCGGACGGTGCCGACGGCGCGCCGGCCCGGCGTTCCCCGCGTCGCCCCTGTGGGACGGCCGTCTCCTCGCTGCCCTCGTCCATCGGCGAGTCCTCGTCCACGCCGAAGGGCGGTTCGGTGTCGTAGACGTCCCGGGTGCCCCACGGGACCGTCACCTCCGGATCGCGCGGGGCCTGCCCGCCGCCGCGTCCCTTGTCCGCCGTCATGGCCACCTCGCTGCTCGGTCCGCCGGTACCCGGGCTGATTGCCCGCCACCGCGCCGGTCATGCCCGGCGCGCGGCCCGGTCCGCCGGGGTCTGCGGCGGCACGAGCACCCCGGCGGTGGTACGGGCAGACCAACGGCCGGCACCCCGCCCGAGGAGTCGGCGGGGTACCGGCCGGTAACCGGTCGTCAGTGGCTGGACATCGCCATCGGCCGCTTGGCGGTCACCATGCTCACCGCCCTGCCGAGGTGCCCGGCCTTGGGAATGCCCATCCCGGGCATCATCCCCAGGCCCGGAAGCCGGGCCGCCTTGCCCATCACGCCGACCTTGGCGATCCCCTTCGGGGCCGACGCCAGCCCGCCCACCCGGTCGAACAGCCCGCGCCACACCTGGCCCGGTTTCTGCTGCTCGCCCATGTACGCGGTCACCACCACCAGCGCGCCGGTCAGGGCCGGAACGGCCCACTGCAGCAGCTTCATCTGCCGCTGGTTGGCGGCCACCGCGGCCGGCGTCTGGTGGTTCGGCTCGGTGATGCCGTCCACCGGCGGCCCGCCGGCCCGCTGCAGCCGCATGCCGAGCAGGCGGCTGTACCCGGTCACCGCGAGGGCTCCCACGGTCAGCGCCGTCTTGACGACGCTCGCCCGCGCCACGCCCGCCTGGGCCGCGACCCGGGGGCTCTCCGTCACCAGCTCACCGACCGCACCGGCCAGGTGCGCGCCGATGGCCGCCGCGTTCACCGGTGTCCACCGTGACCAGCCGGCCGAGGCGACCGGAAGTCGCTGCGTCGCGTCGTTGATCTTCGCCGCCGCGCCGTTGACGCCGAGAGCCCCCATCAGGGAGCCACCGAACCAGGCCGCGAGGCCCAGATCGTGCATCGAGCGCAGGGCGGTATGCCGTTCGGACATCTGATCCCCTTCCACCGTGTCGGGCGGTGCGGCTTACCCACCGCCCGGGCGGCTAACCCCGTCGGTGACCGGCCGACACCTCCGGGCCGGGGACGGACGGGACACCGCTGACGTTCCGTTCCTGCCGGGCCGGTGCCGGTCCGCCGCCAGCAGGAGTCGTCCGGACCTGCCCGGGTAGAGCAGTGCGACGTCACGAGGAGAGGGGAACCGATGAGCCAGCCGGAGGAGAGCCGCGAGAAGACCGCCGAGACCGACGCGGTGCTGATGCACCCGGGCAACGACCCGCACCGGACCACCGCGGAGGTGCCGCCGCGGCACGACCACGGCGAGATCCGGGTGGAGCGCGACGGCGAGATGGTGCCGCTCGAACCGGAGGAGTGACGGTCAGCGGCGGGGCAGGCCGGCGGCGAAGGCGGCCACCCGGTCGGCCAGTGGGGCCGCGGCGCGTACCCAGCTGAAGTGGTCGAGCGGAGCGCCGGCGTCCGCGACGGTGTAGTGCTCGCGGAGCACCGGCGCGGCGACCAGCTTGGCGCACAGGTGGTCCATGGTGGCGTGCGGCGTGTACTGGTCGTCGTCCACGCTCACCGCCAGCACCGGCGTGCGGATCCGGCGCACCGCGGCCTCGGCGTCCACCCCGTCCAGGTGGGGGAAGCGGCCGGTGCGGGCCGTGTACGCCCAGTCCCGGATGACCCCGCGCGCCTGCCGGCCGCCGAAGCCCCAGCCCGGCCACACCCGCAGCAGCGCCGCGGTGGCGGCGATCGACTGGGTGTACGGCAGCACCCCGTAGCCGCGCCGCCCGGGATAGGCCCGCCACCAGGGCAGGCCGACGGCCACCAGGGCCAGCCCGTCCACGGCGTCCCCGCCGGCCAGCGCCAGGTGCAGCAGCGCCGCCTGCCCGCCGAGCGAGTGCCCGAGCAGCAGGCGGGTGCGCCCGTCCAGCCGCGGCTTGAGCGCCTCCAGCACGGCGCCCACGTCGCCGGCCAGCTCCGGGTAGCCGTACCGGGAGCGGCGGCTCGGCGCCGGCGTGCTCGCGCCGGTGCCGCGCAGGTCGGCGACGACCACGGCCAGGCCGGCACCGCGCAGGGCGGCGGCCAGCGGCCGGTAGTAGCGGGCCCGGACCCCCATGGCCGGGCAGACCACGACGACCGGGGCGTCCGGCCGGTCCGGCTCGGGATACACCTGGATCCCGAGCCGCTCGCCGTCGACCTCCACGAACTCCTGCGTGTACTCCGCCGGTGCGCTCACCGGCTCAGCGTACGGCCGCCGGGAAGGGAGCCCCCGGACGGTGACGGGCCCCGCCGGATCCGGCGGGGCCCGTACTCCTGTCGATCGCGCCGGTCGGTCGGTCAGGCGACGCTGATCGACCCGTTGGCCGCCCGGACGCAGGACACCGCGCGGGCCGCCGTGGCGGCGGCGCCCGCCAGGCACTGGCCGAGCACCTGGTGACCGGCGGCGTTCGGGTGCCAGGACTCCTGACACGTCTGGAAGTACGTGGCGCAGACGTTCGCGATCCGCTGGATGGCGATCTTGTCCTTGCCGGAGAGGCTGGTCACGAAGGTGCCGTTGGGCGGGCTGTCCTGGAGCCGGATCGGCGTGGCCAGGGCCCCGGTCGGGCTGGTCGCCGCCTCGCAGAGCCGGGCGCCGTCGAAGGCCCGCTGCACGTTCAGGTAGACCAGGTCGGCGCCGGGGAACTCGGCCGCCAGAGTGTCCCGGGTGGACTTCACCAGCGTGCCCAGGCCCTGCGAGAAGCGGTGACCCGGGGCCAGGCTGGCCCGGTGGATCGGGCAGCCGGCCGCGTACCGCTCGGCGCCGAGGTCGCGGAACTTGTCCCGCGTGTCGTCCCGGCCGTCCTCCTCGTGGAAGCTGGAGTAGAGCTCCGGCGGCAGCGGGTTGGTGTAGTCCTGGAACACGATCCGGTGCTGGCCGTCCGCGTCCACCTGGTCAAGGGTGGTCAGCAGTTGTCGTACGGCCGCGACGGTCTCGGCGGTCGCGGCGGTGAACTGGGCCGCGGTGGCCAGGTCGGCGTCGCTGCACGGCTCCTGCGGCACCGGGCCGTTCAGGTAGGCCCAGAACTCCCACCAGCCGGTCCAGGCGTCCGCGATGAAGCGGTTGGCGCACTTCTCGGCGACGTTGCCGAAGGTGAACGAGCTGTTGTTCGAGCCGAGCCCCACCAGCACCAGGTCGATGTCGTGGGTCTGGGCCACCGCCCGGAGCTGGTCGAGCTGTGAGCTGACCTGCCGACCCTTGTCCCGGGACGCTGACGCGGCGGCGATGTCACGCGGCTGACCGCCCGAACAGGCCAGGTTGAAGCGCGCCTGGATGCCCGGCAGGGCCGCCCGGTGCAGCGAGGCGTTGGGCGAGCGGTGGCAGAAGTACGCGTTGCTGTTCGCCGCCGTCCAGCCGGGGAAGCCCTGGGCGACCCCGTTGATGTCCACGACCGGGCTGTACGCGCCGGCCCCCTCGCCGCTGACGAAGCTGTCCCCGAGGGCGACGGCGGCCGTGGGCAGGGCGGCCGACGCGGGGGCCGGCAGGGCGACCGCGGTCGACAGGGCGGCGGTGGCGACGGCGAGCGCCACGAGCGCCGTACGACGGAACCTGGACATCTGTCTCCCATCAGTCCATGGAAATGTGAAAGATCCTCCGAGGCCGCGATCAGATCACCCGGGTGTGACGCCCGTCAATGGCCCGCAACACTTTCGTTCACCGACCGAAACACCCCCGCCGGCCGCGTGCGCCCGCCCCGCTCTCCGCCCCGCCCCCGCCCCCGCACCCGCGTCCGCGCCCGCCTCCGCCTCCGCCTCCGCTGAGGATCAAGAGGGTTCGCGTCAGGATCGGCGCCGGATCTGACGCGAAGCTCTTGATCACCCGGCGGCCCCGGGTGCGGAGGCTCGGGGTGGGCAGGTGGGGCGGAATCTGGTGGGGGTTGGGGGTGTTGGAACGGCGGGCGTTGCTGTCCGGGGCTTCCGGCCCTGCGGGCGCGTCCGGCGCGGCGGGTCACGGGGTGCCACCGGGTTGTCGGGGCTCCCGGCTAGGCTCGCTGCGGCGCGCCGCGCCGGCGCGGCCGCGCCAGTGAGCGGCACCACACCGCCGAGACCTGGGAGTACGACCAGTTGACCGCAGAGCCTGACACCCTGTACGGGGCCGATGACCTCACCCACCTCGAGGGGCTGGACGCCGTTCGCAAGCGTCCGGGCATGTACATCGGCTCCACCGACAGCCGTGGCGTGGGTCACCTCGTCAACGAGATCCTCGACAACTCCACGGACGAGGGTGTCGCCGGTCACGCCAAGAAGGTCGAGGTGACACTGCACGCCGACGGCTCGGTCCAGGTCGACGACGACGGCCGGGGCATCCCGACCGACGTGCACGCCCGGTCCGGCCTCTCCGGCGTCGAGCTGGTGCTCACCCGGCTGCACGCGGGCGGCAAGTTCGGCGGCTCCGGCTACAAGACGTCCGGCGGCCTGCACGGCGTCGGCGCCTCGGCGGTCAACGCGCTCTCCCGCCGCTTCGACGTGACCGTCCGCCGCGGCGGCAAGATCCACACCATGTCGTTCCGGCACGGCGTGCCGGGAATCTTCGACGGTGACGGCCCCGACGCGCGGTTCACCCCCGGCCCGGGCCTCCAGGTGGTCGGCGCGATGAAGCGCGGGCAGCGCACCGGCACCTCGATCCGCTACTGGCACGACCCCCGCTACTTCGAGACCGGCGCGGCGCTCGACGTCGACGCGGTCCGGATGAAGCTGCGCAACACCGCGTTCCTGGTGCCGGGCGTCAGCTACCTGCTGTGCGACCACACCGGTGAGGCGCCGACGGAGGAGAAGTTCCACTTTCCCGACGGCCTGACCGACATGGTGGAGTTCCTCGCCCCGGCCGGCGACCGGCCGGTCTCCGGCACCCTGCTGGTGACCGGTGAGGGCAGCTACCGGGAGAACGCCGCCGACGCCAACGGCGTCATGCAGTCCAACGTGCAGCGCCGGGCCGAGGTCGAGATCGCCTTCCGCTGGGGCACCGGCTACGAGCGCACCGTGGAGTGCTTCACCAACACCATCCGCAACGCGCACGGCGGCACCCACCGCAAGGGCTTCGAGCGGGCCCTGGCCCGCACCCTCGCCGACGCGGCCCGCAACGCCCGTGGCCTGCTCAAGCCCAAGGAGGACGCGCCCACCCTGGACGACGTCCTGGAGGGCATGACCGCGGTGGTGCACGTCCGCATCCCGGAGCCGCAGTTCACCTCCCAGACCAAGGACGAGCTCTCCACGGCCGGCATCACCAAGGTGCTCCAGGGGCTGGTCGAGCAGCACCTCAAGGCATGGCTGGAGGACCGGAAGACGAAGACCGAGGCGCGCACGGTCCTGCAGAAGATCGTCGACGCGTCCCGGGTGCGGCTCACGCAGAAGCAGCAGAAGGACGCCGCCCGCCGCAAGACCGCCCTGGAGGGCGCGTCGATGCCGGCCAAGCTGGTCGACTGCCGAGCGGCGGGCATCGAGCGCAGCGAGCTGTTCATCGTGGAGGGTGACAGCGCCCTCGGCACGGGTCGCCTCGCCCGCTCCGCCGAATACCAGGCGCTGCTGCCCATCCGCGGCAAGATCCTCAACGTGCAGAAGGCCAACCTGCAGCAGGTGCTCGACAACGCCGAGTGCGCGGCGATCGTGCAGGTGCTCGGCGCCGGCTCGGGGCGTACCTTCGATTTGTCGGCGCTGCGCTACGGCCGCGTCCTCATCATGGCGGACGCCGACGTGGACGGCGCCCACATCCGGACGCTGCTGATCACGCTCTTCGCCCGCTACATGCGCCCGCTCATCGAGGCCGGCCGGTTGTACGCGGCCATGCCGCCCCTCCACAAGATCACCACGAAGGGGCGCAACCCGCAGACGGTCTACACCTACACCCAGGCCGAGATGGCGGCGACGGTCCGCAAGCTGGAGAAGGCCGGCAAGCAGATCGTCACCCCGATCCCGCGGTTCAAGGGTCTCGGTGAGATGGACGCCGACGAGTTGTGGGAGACCACGATGAACCCGGCCACCCGGTCGGTCCGCCGGATCACCCTCGACGATGTGGACGCCGCCGAGCGGATCCTCGAACTGTTGATGGGGGAGAAGGTCGAGCCGCGCCGCAACTGGCTGATCGACTCGGCCGACCTGGTCGACCGGGAGGCGATCGACGCATGAGCCGGCACGACACGCACCGCAGCGTCGCGACCGTACGAGGGGACAGCTGAGCCATGGCACGCCGCAAGGAAACGAAGGTCGACCACTCCGCGTTCGACCAGGCCGGCGCCCGGGTCATCGACAACTCGCTGGTCGCCGAGGTCTCCGACTCCTACCTGGAGTACGCCTTCTCGGTCATCCACTCCCGCGCCCTGCCGGACGCCCGCGACGGCCTCAAGCCGGTGCACCGGCGGATCCTCTGGTCGATGTACGAGCAGGGCCACCGGCCCGACCGGGGGCACGTGAAGTCCGCCCGGATCGTCGGCGACGTCATGGGTAAGTACCACCCGCACGGTGACACGGCCATCTACGACGCAATGGTCCGCCTGGCGCAGGACTTCTCGCTCAACGCGCCGCTGATCGACGGGCACGGCAACTTCGGATCTCAGGACGATGGACCGGCGGCGGCGCGCTACACCGAGGCTCGGATGTCCCGCGAGGCGATGCTGCTCGTCGGCGAGATGGGCGAGGACACGGTCGACCTGGAGCCCAACTACGACGGCTCGCTGACCCAGCCCACCGTGCTGCCGGCGGCCTTCCCCAACCTGCTGGTCAACGGGGCGTCCGGCATCGCGGTCGGCATGGCCACCAACATGATCCCGCACAACCTCGGCGAGGTCGTCTCGGCGGCCCGTTGGCTGATCAACCACCCGGACGCCACGCTGGACAAGCTCATGGAGTTCGTCCCCGGCCCCGATCTGCCCACCGGCGGCCTGCTGCTGGGGCTGGACGAGGTGCGCCGGGCGTACGAGACCGGGCGTGGCGTGGTCCGCATGCGCGGCAAGGTGGAGATCGGCCCGCTGGAGGGCAGCCGGGGCCGGCAGGCCATCACCGTCGTCGAGCTGCCGTACGGCGTGGGCGCCGAGAAGGTCATCGCCGCGATCACCAACGAGGTGACGAAGACCAAGCGGCTCACCGGCATCGCCGACGTCAAGGACCTCACCGACCGGGAGAGCGGCACCCGCCTGGTCATCGAGTGCAAGGTGGGCGTCAACCCGCAGGCGCTGCTGGCCGACCTCTACCGGCTCACCCCGCTGGAGCAGTCGTTCGGCGTCAACAACCTGGTGCTCGTCGACGGGCAGCCGCAGACCCTCGGCCTGAAGGCGCTGCTGGACGTGTTCCTGGCCCACCGCTACGAGGTGGTAACCCGGCGCAGCGCCTACCGGCGGCGCAAGCGCGAGGAGCGCCTGCACCTGGTCGACGGCCTGCTGATCGCCCTGCTCGACATCGACCGGGTGGTCAAGCTGATCCGGGCCAGCGAGGACGCGCAGGCCGCCAAGGACGGCCTGATGCAGCGCTTCAAGCTCTCCGAGATCCAGGCGACCTACATCCTGGACACCCCGCTGCGCCGGCTCACCAAGTACGACCGGTTGGAGTTGGAGGCCGAGCAGGAGCGGCTGCGTCAGGAGATCGCGGAGCTGTCCACGATCCTGGACGACCCGAAGGTGCTCAAGAAGGTCGTCTCCGACGAGTTGGGCGCGGTGGTGAAGCAGTTCGGCGCCGAGCGGCGCACCACCCTGGTCGACGGTGACCTCAAGGAGGTGCTGGCGGCCTCCGTGCCGGCCGGCCCGCTGGAGGTGGCCGACGACCCGTGCCAGGTGATCCTCTCCGCGACCGGGCTGGTGGCCCGCACCGCGGCGGAGTCGGAGGAGACCGCCGAGGGGCGCCGCCGGCACGGCCGCGTCAAGCACGACGCCGTACGCGCCGTCGTCCCGTCGACCGCCCGGGGCCGGGTGCTGCTGGTCACCAGCGCCGGGCGGGCGTTCAAGATCGACGTACTGCCGTTGCCGGTGCTGCCCGAGCAGGCCGGCACGGTGTCGCTGCGCGGCGGGATGTCGGCGGCCGAGCTGGTGCCGTTGGGCCCCGGCGAGACGGTCGTGGGGCTGGCGCCGCTCGGTGCGTCCGCCGAGGGTTCCCCGGGTCTCGCGCTCGGCACCCGGCAGGGCGTGGTGAAGGTGGCCGCGCCGGAGTGGCCGGTCCGCTCGGACGAGTTCGAGGTGATCGGCCTGCGCGAGGGCGACGAGGTGGTCGGGGCGACCTGGCTGACCGACGGCGCCGAGTCGCTGACGTTCATCACGTCGGAGGCGTCGCTGCTGCGCTTCCCGGCCACGCTGGTGCGCCCGCAGGGCATCCGGGGTGGCGGCATGGCCGGCATCAACCTGCCGGGCGACGCGCAGGTGGTCTACTTCGGCGCGGTGCGGACCGACGACCCGACCCACGGTGAGCCGATGGTGGTCACCTCCACGGGTGCCACGGTCAAGGTGACGCCGTACGCGGCGTACCCGGCGAAGGGCCGGGCGACCGGCGGCGTACGCGCCCAGCGCTTCCTGAAGGGGGAGACCGACGTGGTGGTGGCCTGGGTCGGGCCGCGCCCGGTGGGCTCCACCGCCAACGGCGAGCCGGTGGAGCTGCCGGCCGCGGACCCGCGCCGGGACGGCTCCGGCTTCGCCGTGATGCTCGGCCCCACCGTGATCGGCCACCAGGTCGAACGCGACTGACCCCGACCCCGACACGGCGCTCCGGACCCCCGGTCCGGGGCGCCGCCATCTCTCCCTCCCCCCGTGCTCCCGCGGTCAGGCTACGTTGATGGGGCGGAACTGGACGCTCACTCGGGGGCCGACCGGTCGGGTCGTCTTGGGGATGGCGTGTTCCCAGGTGCGCTGGCAGGAGCCGCCCATGACGATCAGGTCGCCGTGGCCCAGCGGGAAGCGCAGGCTCTCCCCGCCGCCGCGGGGGCGCAGCAGCAGCGGTCGGGGTGAGCCGAACGAGACGATCGCGACCATCGTGTCGCTGTGCGCGGAGCGGCCGATGGTGTCGCCGTGCCAGGCGACGCTGTCGCGGCCGGTGCGGTAGAGGCACATGCCGGCGGTGACGAACGGCTCGCCCAGCTCGTCCGCGTAGTGCCGGGTGAGCGCGGTCCGCGCCGCGGTGAGCAGCGGGTGCGGCAGCTGTCGGGCGCCGTCGTACCAGCAGAGCAGGCGGGGCACGTCGACCTGGCTGTCGTACATGGTGCGGCGCTCGGCCCGCCAGGGCACCTCCCGCAGCAGGGTGTCGAGCACCTGGTCGGAGCCGCGCACCCAGCCCGGCAGGTGGTCGACCCAGGCGCCGCGGCCGAGCTCGTGCCGGCGCAGGTCGCCGGGGAGCGGCCCCAGGGCCGGCCCGGCGTCGGTCAGGTCGAGCATCGACGGCTGGTAGGCGGCCTGCGTCATGAGGCCACCCTAGCAGCGCATTCGTACAGCCGTACGATCCGCGTCAGCGGGTCAGGGTCGCACTCCGCAGGGCGTCGAGCACCGCGTCGACGACGCGGGCCCGGCCGAGGCCGTCGACCGCCGCCCACGCGCGGGCTGCGAGGGCGGCCCGGCGCTCGGGGGAGGTGAGCAGGCCGTGCAGGGTCCGCCCGGCGGTCGACCGGGCGGTACGACCGGCCAGCCCACCCGCCGCCAGCTCCGGCAGCTCGCCGAGGCCCGCGACCAGCCGGTGCCGGACGACCCGCTGGTACGACTCGCGCTGGTTGTCCACCACGCACACCAGCGCCGACGGCGCGCCGAGGCAGCACAGCTCCCAGGTGGACGTGCCGGCGGCGCTGACCACCACATCCGCGGCGTTGATGAGGGCCGGCAGGTCGTCGGTGGGTGGGATGGGGCGCAGCGACTGTCCGCGTCCCGGCGTCACGTCGTCCAGCTCCGCCTCGATCTCCGGGCGGCCGACGACGACGGTCAGGTCCATCGGCAGGCCGGTGGCGAACAGCACCCGGGTCAGCACGGGCGCTGCCCCGACGGCGTCCGTGCCGCCGAAGAAGGCGAGCACCCGGGGCCGGCCCGCCCCCGTCGGGGGCCGTGGCTGCGGCGGGCGGGCGGCCACGACCGTGTCGCGCAGCAGCGCGTACGTCGTGCCGGCCAGCAGGCGGCCGGGCAGCTCCGGCGTCGTGGCGCCGAAGTTCTGGTCCAGGTAGAGGTCGGCGTGCTGGCCCCGGCTGTCCCCGTCGATGATCGCGAGGGTGAGCACGCCGGCGGCCCGCAGCGCGCCCGCGCCGGCCGGGTCGAGTTCGTACGAGTCGAGGACCATGACGTCGAGTCGGTGCCGCCGGGCCGCCGCGACCAGCTCGTCCGGCGTCTCCGGGCCCGGGTGCAGCGGGATGCCGCGCGCCGCGAGCCGGTCGCTGGCCCACCCGACCCGCTCCACCGACCCGAACATCTCGACCCGGGCGCCCCGGGCCAGGAACTCCTCGCCCAGCGCCAGTGACCGGACGAGGTGGCCGACGCCGCGTCGCGGGCCGGCGTCGCAGCGCAGACCCACCCGTACGGTGCTCAGGACTCCTCCAGCCGCTTCTGGCGTACGTCGGCGTTGAGCGCCCGCAGCGCCGGCTGCCCGCTGAGCCAGTCGGCGAGCTTGGCCAGGGGCACGCTGACGTCCCCGAAGTGGTCGACGACCGCCTGGACCAGGGCCCAGTCCTGCTCGGTGTCGAGGGTGAGCCGCAGCGCCGACCGGTCGGGGGTGAGGGTGACGCCGAGGACCCGGAACAGCTCCGGGTGGGTGTACGCGTACGAGGTGACGTGGACCCGGTGGTGGTCGGTGGCGAGCCGGTCCAGGGTGCGCAGCGCCTCGGCCCGGATGATCTCGACGTCCAGGCCGCGGGGCAGGGTGCGCGCGATCGAGGTGCTGGCGTAGTCCAGCCCCGGCACCGCCGTGTAGACCGATGCGACCAGCGTGATGATCTCCGGGTCGAGCAGCGGGCAGTCGGCGGTGAACCGCATGACCGCGTCGCCAGGGTGGGCGTCCAGGGCGCCGACGAACCGGGTGAGCACGTCGTCGACGGGGCCCCGGTGGCACGGCACGCCGAGCCGCTCGCACTCCGTCGCCACCGCGTCGTCGACGGCGTCGACGCTCGTGGCGACGACCAGGTCGGCGAGGACGCCGCTGTCCTGGGCGGCCCGGACGACCCGGCCGAGCACGCTGCGCCCGGCGAGGGGGCGCAGCACCTTGCCGGGCAGCCGGGACGAGCCCATCCGGGCCTGCACGACGCCGACGATGCGCGGGCCGCCGGTCGCCGTGCCGGTGGCGCCGGATCCGGTCGGGGTGCCGGTCACTGTTGCTCCTCCTGCTTCGGGCTCAGCGCCTCCCGGGCGCGGCGCTTGGCCGCCCGGGCGCCTCGTTTGGCCAGCCGGGCCGGGGTGACGGCGAGCTTACCCACCCGGTAGGTCAACGAGCCGCTGAGCAGGTTCATCGTGGCCTCGGCCCGGCGCAGCGCGCGCTCCCGGGCGGTCAGCAGCTCGTCGGTCCACCGGTGCAGTTCGGTGAGCCGGGTCAGCTCCTCGCGCTGGCGCTGCCACGCCTCGTGCAGCTGCTGGTAGCCGCGTGGCCCGGCGGGCGGGTCGGTCGGCGTGACGGCGGCCACTTCGGCGGCGAGGGCGGCCCGGCCCTCGGCGTCCAGGCCCCGCAGCGCGGCGGTCACCGCCGCCTCGGTCTCGACGGCCGTCGTGACCGTCGCCCGGTCCAGGTCGTGGCCGGCGAGCCCGGCGAGCACCACGGTCAACCCCGCGACGTCCAGGGTGGACGGCCACGGGTGGGCGTACCCGCCGGTCAGCAGCTCGGCGGCGAACCGCCACAGGCCGCGGGCGAGCACCACGTCGCCGGGCAGCGGGTCGCCGGCCCGCCAGCTCGGGTCGAGCACCGCGTAGCCGGCGGGGGAGACCACGGTGTTGTCGGCGCCCGCCAGCGCGACCGCGCCGGTGAGCCGGCCGTCCCCGTCGGCCTGACCGGCGAGCCAGTCGGCGTACCCGGTGAGCAGGCGGCGCAGGGCGTCCAGGTCGCGGCGCACCGCCGCGTCGAGCAGCAGGGTGCGCAGCAGCCGTCCCGCCGGCACGGGCTGCTCGGCGAGCGCGCCGAGGTCCCGGTACGCGACCCCGCGGCCGGTGGCTGCCGCGTCCCGTCCACTCGTCGCGGGCACCCGCCACCGCCGGCCGGACGGCTCGTCGACGACCTCGACCACGTCCGCGCCGGGTGGCCCGGTCTGCACCAGCGCCACCGGGAGGTCCGTCGGCTCGGCCACGCCGGCCGGGGCCCGTCGGGCCAGCACCAGCCAGCCCGGTGCCAGGGCGGCGGCCTGGCCGGCGTGCAGCGCGTCGACGGCCAGCCGGGCCGGGTCCTGGAGCACGGTGGCGTCGGCGAAGCCCCCGGCGCAGGCGCCGTGCAGCACCGCGTCGAAGAGCCCGGACGTGGTGTGCCGGTCCAGGTGGTCGGCGTCGACCAGCGCCGTCGCGGCCCCGCCCTCGGGGTACGCCGCGAAGGTCGTCCCCGGCAGCAGCCCGGCGTCGGCGAGCCGGTCGTCCAGCTGCGCCCGGTTGGCAGGGCGGTCGGTGTCCAGGACACCACCGATGGTCCACGCGTCGTCGGCGCGCCGGGCATACCAGGGTTCGGTGTCCACGAGCCGGCGCAGGCCCATCGGGTTGTCGACGCGCAGCAGCAGGGTGCCGCCGGGGCGCAGCGCGCCGGAGAGCCGGGCGAGGACGCCCCGCCAGCCGAGCCGCGCGCCCTCCACCGACTCGACGGCGTCCAGGCCGGCGCCGGCGATCACCACGTCGAACAGCTCAGCGTCCGGTAGCCCGGCGGGGCCGCCCACCACCACCCGGACGGCGTGCGACGCGAGGGCCACCCCGTCGGGGTAGCCGCGCAGCAGGCAGGTCACCTCGGCGTGGGCCAGCCGGTGCAGCACGGCCGGGTCGTGCGGCCCGGCGAGCAGCACCCGGGCGCCGGTCGGCACGATCCGGGCGGCCAGCGTGGCCAGTGGCCCACCGCCGGGGAGGTGCTTCTCCGGCAGGTCGGACCAGGTCAGCATCTCCCCGCCCGGCAGCATGATCCGGTCGGTGGGCGCCGTCTCAGTGGTCAACTCGCTCCTCCTGGAGGTTCGCCCACCCGAGCAGCTCGCGCAGCTCGGCCGGCGTGCAGCGGTGGTCGGTGCCCAGTTCGGCCCGGGCGGTGGCCACGGCGGTCGGCAGGTCGACCGTCTCCCCGTGCAGCTCGGGCCACTGTCGGCGGACCCGGGCGGTGCCGCCGAAGGTCGGGTCCTCGTTGGCGAGCACCATCGGGTCGCCGTACACCGCCGGCTCGCACCCGGCGGCGATGCCGTAGAAGATCGCGCTGGTCAGCCGGTTCGACGCCACCCGCCGGTGCCGGCGCAGCTCGGTGAGCTGCTTGTCCAGGAAGTACGGGTCGGTGTCCTTCCACCAGTGTCCACGGTAGCCGTGGCAGATCACCCGGAAGCCGGCGCTCTCGTAGAGGCGGCGCACCCGACGCATCCGGAACTCGTGCCAGTAGAGGCAGACCGTGACCGGGCCCGGTTCGGTGTCCCGGATCCGGGCGATCAACTCCCGGTGGTCACCGCGGACGTGCTGCCCCTCCCAGCCGTGGAACGGGTACCAGATGGTGCCCTCCCGCTCCGCCACCGACGGCTCCTCGGGGCGCATGGCCAGCAGGTACACGAAGGGCGCGCCGATGACCACCACGTTGCGCCGCCCGAGCGACCAGGCCCGCCGTCGGGTCTGCTCCGACCAGAGCAGGCTCGGGGTCCGGTCGGCGTACGGGTGGCCCGGTGCCAGCCCGTCGCCGATGTTCCAGCCGTGCTGGACGTACCCGTTGATCCGGGGCGGGTGCCCCTCGCCGAGCCCGGCGTAGCGGGCCAGGACGTGGGCGTGGCCGTAGAAGTGGTTGGCGTGGTGCATCAGCGTCCCATCAGGCGGCGGCGGGCCGCGCGCGGCCGCGCAGCGCGGCGCCGAGCACGTCGATGACGCGGTCCTGGTCCGCGTCGCTGAGCGTCGGGTAGAGCGGCAGCGACAGCTGCTGGGCGTAGAACGACTCGGCCACCGGGCAGGAACCGCGCCGGTAACCGAGGTCGGCGAAGGCCGGGTGCCAGTGCACCGGGATGTAGTTGACCTGTACGCCGATCCCGGCCGCGCGCATCGCGTCGTAGATCTCGCGACGCCGCCCGTCGAGGACGCGGATCGGGTAGAGGTGCCAGGCCGGGTCGGCCCAGGGCTGCTGGACGGGCAGGCGCACCCCGTCGAGGTCGGCGAGCGCCTCGTTGTAGCGGGCGACCAGGGCGGCCCGGCGGGCGACGAACTGGCCGAGGCGCCGCAGCTGGCTGCGGCCCAGCGCGCACAGCACGTCGGGCAGGCGGTAGTTCAGCCCGAACTCGTGCACCTCGTAGAACCAGCCGCCCTCGTCGGGCCGGCGCAGCTCGTCGCGCTCGCGGACCGTCCCGATGTTGCGGAACCGGCGGGCCCGCTTCACCAGCTCCGGGTCCAGCGCGGCGACCCCGCCGCCCTCGCCGGTGGTCAGGTTCTTCGTCGGGAAGAACGAGAAGGTGGTCAGGTCGGCGAGCGACCCCACCGGCCGGCCGTGGTAGGTGCCGCCGATCGAGTGCGCCGCGTCGGCGAGCAGCAGCGCGTCGCTGCCCTCGACCGACTTGCGCAGGGCGTCGTAGTCGGCCGGGTGGCCGGCGTAGTCGACGGCCGAGACGACCCTGGTCCGGGAGGTCACCGCCGCGGCGGCCGCCGCCGGGTCGAGGCAGAAGGTCTCCTCCTCGACGTCCGCGAAGACGATCTTCGCGCCGAGCGCGACCGCGCTGCTGGCCGTGGCCACGAACGTCATCGGCGGGACGACGACCTCGTCGCCGGGGCCGACGCCGGCCGCCGCGTACGCCACGTGCAGCGCGGCGGTGCCGTTGGAGACCGCGGCGACGCCGGCCGCCCCGCTGACCTCGGCCAGCTCCGCCTCGAAGGCGTCGACCTGCGGGCCGGTGGTGAGCCAGTCACTGCGCAGCACCGCCGAGACCGCCTCGACGTCCTCCTCGATGACCGACTGCCGGCCGTACGGGAGCATCGCCATCACGCGGTGAGGCCGAGCATGGTGCGCAGCTGCTCGACCGTGAGCCACTCGTCGTTGGTGTCCGACTGGTACGCGAAGCCGTCCGGCACCGCCTCGCAGTCGACCGGCGGCTGGTAGCCCCACCCGGCGATCGTCGGCTGGACGATGTACCGGTCCTTGGCGCGCAGGGTCCGGCGGCTGTCGTCCGGCGCGATCATCTCCTCGTGCAGCTTCTCGCCGGGCCGGATGCCGATCTCGTGGGTGGTGGCGTCCGGGGCGACCGCCTCGACCAGGTCGAGGATCCGCATGCTGGGGATGCGCGGCACGAACAGCTCGCCGCCCTGCATCTGGTCGAACGAGTCCATGACGAACTGGACGGCCTGCTCCAGCGTGATCCAGAAACGGGTCATCCGCTTGTCGGTGATCGGTAGGCTCTTGCCCTCGGCGGCGAGGCGGCGGAACAGCGGCACGACCGAGCCGCGGCTGCCGACGACGTTGCCGTAGCGCACCACCGCGAAGCGCGTCGGGTGGTGGGCCGCGTAGTGGTTGGCCGAGACGAACAGCTTGTCGCCGACCAGCTTGGTGGCGCCGTACAGGTTGATCGGGCTGGACGCCTTGTCGGTGGAGAGCGCCACCACCTTCTTGACGCCGGCCTCGATGGCCGCGTCCACCACGTTCTGCGAACCGGTGATGTTGGTGGCGATGAACTCCGAGGGGTTGTACTCCGCCGTGTCCACCTGCTTGAGCGCCGCCGCGTGCACGACATGGTCCACGCCGTGCATCGCCCGGGTCAGCCGGCGCACGTCCCGGATGTCGCCGATGAACCAGCGCAGCCGCGGGTCGTCGCCGAGCTGCTGGCGCAACTCGTACTGCTTGAGCTCGTCGCGGGAGAACACCACCACGCGGGCCGGGTCGGCCGCGGTGAGAACGTGCCGGAGGAAGGTCCGCCCGAAGGAACCCGTTCCCCCGGTGATCAGAATGGACGATCCATTCAACTCACTCAATTTGGTGCTCCCGTGTTCGTGGATGAACGGGCGGCCCGCGGCCGGCCGACCGGACCGCGACGCTAACCGCGGTGGGTTAACGGGCCCACGCCCGCCGGTAAACCGCCGTCTCTGGTCCCGTGAATGACGGGCACCCGGCGGGCGAACACTCCGATCGCAGGTCGCGGTGGGCTGACCGGGACCCGGCGGGCCCCGTTACAGTGACCGCGCGTGCGAGCCGTGCCCGGCCGTCCGGGCAGGTCGCCGCGTACCCGTCCCGTGGGCCCGCCGACGCGGTGCCGCCACCGGGAGATCCCGTGCAGAACAGACCGGCCCCGCGCCGCGCCGTACCGGAGCAGCTGTCCGACGTCGCGCGCCGGCCGGTGATCCCAGGAGGCGGCGATGGCATCCGGCGTGGACGTGATGGAGCGGGTCGAGGCCCCGGCCGGGTCGGACGGCCGGCCGCGCCGTCGCTGGCTGGTGCCGCTGCTGCTGGTTCTGGGGTGGCTGCTGGGTGTGGTGTGGCGGATGTGGCTGGCCCGGCACATCGCCCTGCCGATCGCCCACACCGACGAGGACAGCTACCTGAACACCGCCCGCGCGCTGGCGGGCGGGCCGGGCGGCTTCAGCAGTGAGAACGTCGCGCTGCGCCGGGTCGGCTACCCGATGCTGATCTCGCCCGCCTTCCTCGGCGAGCGGGACTTCACCGAGAGCTACCAACTCGTACGCCTGATCAACGCCATGGTGAACGCGGCGCTGCTCCCGCTGGCCTACCTGCTCGGCCGGCGGCTGCTGAACCTCGGCCGGCCCGCCGCCCTGCTGGCCGCCGCGGTCGCCGCGACGCTGCCGGCGACCGCCTTCTACGCGACCGTCGCCATGATCGACACCCTGATGGCGCCGCTGGTGGTGGCGTGGCTGCTCGCCGTGCACCGGTTGCTGCGGCAGCCCGGCCCGCGCGCCGCCGCGACCGTCGGGGCGCTGGTCGGCGCGTTCCACCTGCTGCACTCGCGGGGCGTGGTCATCGTGGCCGTGCACGTCGGTCTCGTGCTGCTGCTCCTGGTCCGCCGCCGCGTCGACCGTCGCACGGCGGTCGCCGCGATGCTGCCGGTGGTCGCCCTGGCGCTGCTGAACGAGGCCGTCATCCGGCTGCTCGGCGACAAGGTCTACCTGCTCGGCAACAACCCCGGCGGCGGAACGCTGCGGGCCGTCGCCTCCGGTGCCGGTCTGGTGAACCTCGGCGCGGCGGTCGGCACGCAGCTCTGGTACCTCGTGGTGATCACCTTCGGGACGGCCGGCGTGGCCTGGGCCGCCGCCGTCCGCGAGCTGCGGCGTCCCCGGGGCGGGGACGCGTCCCGCTGGACGATGGGCGTGGCGCTGGTGACCAGCGTCGGGGTGGCCGCCGGCGCCTCGGTGATCCTGGCCGGCGTCACCGAGAAGGCGCCGGACGCGATCTACGGCCGGTACGTGCAGATGCTGGCCCCGTTCTGGCTGCTCGTCGGGCTCGGCGTGCTGCTCACCGCCGAGTACCGGACGGTGCTGCGCCGGGCCGCGGTGGCGGTGGCGGTGCTGGTGGTCGGCGGCGGCATGATCGCGGCCCGGCTCGCGTACGCGGAGAGCAGCGGCCACCTCCTGCGCTACGGCGGCTTCAGCGCCCCCGACCTCATGGCGCTCACCGGCGGCTGGCGGGAGATGCGGCCGGTCGTCGGGTCGCTCGTCGGCATCGGCGCCCTCGTGCTGCTCGTCGCCGCCGTCCGGGTGCCCCGGCTGCGCCTGCCGGTCCTGGGCGCCCTGGTCGTCGTCAACATCCTCACCATGCAGGTGATCGAGCAGCGGCTGGTACGCACGATGGTCGCCCGCACCGCGCCGACGCCCGCGTTGGCCGACCTCGCGGTCCGTCCCGGCGAGCGGGTGTGGGCCTCCAGCGGCGTCAACTACATCTACCGGTTCAACCTGAGCCACCAGGTGACCTGGGCCGACGTGCGCTGGTTCGACGAGACGCCGCCGGCCACGGCCGAGGTGGTCCTCGTCGCGTGGAAGCCGGGCACGCCGGGCGACTGGCACGGCGAGCGGTACGGGTTCGTCCGCCTCGGCGGCAACCCGACCCAGCAGTGGGCGGCCTGGCGGCGGCGCTGAACCCGGCCGGTATCCCGGTCGCTCGCCATTTCCCGACGGGGCCGTTAACGTCAGGTGTCCGCCCGATGAATGGTGTTCGGACAATTGTCGACGGGCGGCGTGAATCAGCGTCGGCGGCGGTTGTCGCGGTGCAGAGAAATGGGGATGACGGTGATTTCCCGCCCGTCGGACAGTTCGGTGCGGGGGGTGCCCTCCACGAATCGGAAACGCCGATTCATCTGCCGCACCACGGTGTTGTGCGCGAGCACCTCGCCGTCGAGACGGTCGAGCCCGAGGTCGTCGAACGCGTGGTCCACCGCCTCGCGCATCACCTCCAGCCACGCGGGCAGCGTCTCGCCCCGCCCGGCCAGGCCGTCGGCGTCGAGGTAGAAGCCCCACGAACCGCTCCGCGGCTCGTCCAGCCGCAGGTCGAAGAAGGTGACGACGCCGCTGGGCACCCCGTCGCGCAGGTAGACGAGCACCCGCCGGGTCGGGTCCACCCGCACCGCCGACCACCACCGCGTGTGCTCCCGCGCGGTGATCTCGTGGCTGGTCTTGCTGACCTGGCGGTTGGTTTCCTGATTACGCCAGGACAACATCAGATGAACGTCTTCCGGCGTCGCTTCGCGCAGCACGTGCCTCTCGCTTTCCGGTTCCCGTCAATGACCTGTGGCACCCTACCCGCAGCCCACGGGAAATGTGACGTCCATTGGCCGGCCTGTAGACTTCCGCGCATGAAGGAATTGAGTCGCGCGCAGATCCGCGACCTCATGGCGCAGGTGCTCAGGAACCAGGGCAAGGTGCTCCCGGACGACGACGCCGCCGATCTTCGGGAGATCGGTTTCCGCTCGCTCGACTTCTCCGAGCTGGCGTTGCGCGTCGAGGACGAGACGGGCGAGGAGCTCAACTTCGACGCCCCGGGCCTGCGCCGCATCGCGACCGTCGGCGACGTCCTCGACTTCCTCGTCGAGCTGCAGAAGCAGTGACCGTCGCGACCCCGCACCGCTGGGCCGTTCCGGGCCGGGAGCCCGGTGGCGTCGACAACCGGATCGTCGTCGGCGGCGCGGAGCTGACCTGGCGGGAGCTGCCGGAGCTGACGCTCGCCGACCCGGCGGCGGTACTCGCGCACTCCGCGCGGCACGCTCTCGCCGCCGCCCGACACCACGCCGTGCACGGCACCGAGTTGCTGCTCAGCAGCGACAGCCGGGTCGACCCGGCGCTGCGGGCCGAGCTGCGCGACGCCGGCTTCGCGCTCACCGACCTGACCGACGACGGCGCGCACGGCGAGCCGCCGGCGAGGCCGCGTCCCGCCGAGCCCGGCCGGCTGTGGCTGCTGACCTCCGGTTCGACCGGCCGCCCCAAGCGGGTCGGGCACACCCTGGACTCGCTGACCACGGTGCGCGGCGAGCAGCCCGACCGCACCTGGCTCTGCCCGTACGCGCCGGGGACCTATGCCTGGTGGCAGGTGGTGACGCTGTCGCTGACCCAGCCCGGGCAGCACCTGGTCGTCGTCGACCCGGAGCAGCTCGACGACTGGCCGGCGCTGGCCGCCGCCCACGGCGTCGACGCCGCCTCCGGCACCCCGACCTTCTGGCGCCGCACCGTCTACCGGGACGCCGCCGCGCTGGCCCGGGTGCCGCTGCGCCAGATCACGCTCGGCGGCGAGCCGGTCGACCAGGCGATCCTCGACCAGCTGCGGGAGCTGTTCCCCACCGCCCGGATCTCCTGGATCTACGCCTCGTCCGAGGTCGGCGCCTCGATCGTCGTCCACGACGGTCGGGCCGGATTCCCGGTGGCCTGGCTCGACCGGGAAGCCCCGGGCCGACCGACGCTCAGCGTGCGGGGCGACGAGCTCGTGATCACTTCGCCGTTCCACGGCGCCGGGCTGGACGGGGCGGTCCGCACCGGCGACCGCGTCGAGGTCGTCGACGAGCGGGTGCTGATCACCGGCCGGCTCGACTCCGACGAGATCAACGTCGGTGGCAGCAAGGTCTCCGCCGGCCTGGTGCGCGGTGTCCTCACCGCGCACCCCGGCGTGGCCTGGGCCCGGGTGACCGGCCGGCGGGCCCCGGTGCTGGGCCGCATGGTGGTCGCCGAGGTGGTGCTCCAGCCCGCCGCCGACCAGCCGGACGAGGCCGAACTGGTCCGCTGGTGCGCCGACCGGCTGCCCGAGCACGCGGTGCCCCGCCGGATCCGCGTCCTGACCGAGATCCCCGTCAAGGAGACCCTGAAGAGCGATGTCTGACCGCGCCGAAACCCCTCTCGTACCCCCCAGCTCCGTGGTCCTCGTCTCCGGCGGTTCGCGCGGGCTGGGGCTGGCGATCGTCACCGACCTGCTCGACCAGGGCCTGCGGGTGGCCGCCTTCGCCCGGACCGTCACGCCGGAGCTGGCGAAGCTCGCCGCCGAGCACCCCGACCGGGTGCACGTCGGATCGGTCGACGTCACCGACCTGGCCGCCGCGCAGTCCTTCGTCCGGGAGGTGGAGGAGCGGCTCGGGCCCATCGACGCCGTCGTCAACAACGCCGCCGTCGGGCAGGACTCGCTGCACGTGCACACCGCCAACGGTGACATCGCCCGGATCATCGAGACCAACCTGACCGCGCCGCTGCAGCTCACCCGCCTGGTGATCCGGCGGATGCTCGCCAAGGGGCTGCGCGGCCGGATCGTCAACATCACCTCGATCTGCGCGCAGCGCGGCTTCCCGGGCCTGGTGGCGTACTCCGCGACCAAGGGCGGCATGGACGCCGCGACCCGCTCGCTCGCCCGCGAACTGGGCGGCCGGATGCTGGTCAACGCGGTGGCCCCCGGATTCTTCGCCTCGGAGATGTCCGCGGTGCTCGGTCAGACCCAGCTCGACCAGATCGTGCGCCGCACGCCCACCGGGCACCTGACCGAGCCGGAGGAGGTCGTGCCGGTGGTCCGGATGCTGCTGTGCGAGCAGACCAACATCAACGGCCAGGTCATCGTGGTGGACGGTGCCGCCTCCGTCTGAGGCGGACGGGCGCGCCCGGCACCGGCTGTCCGCCGGGGCCGGGCTCGTCGTCGCGGCCCGGCCGGTGCCGGCGCTGGTGGCCGGGGCCGAGCGGTACCTGCGGGTGGGCAGCCCGGCCGACCTCGCCACGGCGGTCACCCGCAGCCACCTGGACGACGGCCGCTGCGTCGGCTGGCACGGCCCGCTCGCCCCCGGCTGGCGGGTGGTGATCGACGCCGAGCGCGCCGACAATCCGGTGCCGGCGGCCCTGGCCCGGCGCTTCGGATCGGCCGACTTCTGGGCCCGCTGGACGCGCGCCGAGTGCTTCTGCAAGCTCGCCGACGTGCCGGTGGCCACCTGGTGGCGCCGGTACGGGCTGGGCACGCCGCCGGACAACGTCGTGGTCTGGCGGACTCTGCGACTGGCCGACCTGGTGGTCACCGTCGCCTTCGCGCCGGAGCAGCCCGCAACGTGATCCACCGGTCCCTCCCACACGGGGAGGGAGGAACCGGCGGCCGCGGATGGTCGGACGAGGGGCCCGGCACGAGGCCGGGCGCCCGATCAGATCAGGTCCCAGCTCAGCGGGGTGCCCCGCGGGACGTCGGTGGTGAAGGTGCGGCCCAGCACCCGGTCGATCTCCACCGGCGGGAGCCCACCGGCGGGGCGGATGGACCGGACGTTGCGGTCGGTCACCGGGTCGCCGGCGCGGACGTCCTCGACCACGAAGAGCGATCGGCGGAAGCGCAGCCCCTCCCGCTCGGCCGGGGTGGGGCCGATCGCGGTGCCGCCGAGCGCCGCGTACGCCCGCTCGGACTCGACCACCAACGCGGCCAGCTCGTCAGGATTGAGCGAGAAGTCGGAGTCGACACCCCCGTCGGCGCGGTCCAGCGTCACGTGCTTCTCGATGAAGCAGGCGCCGAGCGCCACCGAGGCGACCGGCACGCCGATGCCGGGGGTGTGGTCGGAGAGCCCGACCGGCACGCCGAACGCGTCGGCGAGCACCGGGATGCGGCGCAGGTTGCTGTCCTGCGGCGGCGCCGGGTAGGACGCCGTGCACGCGAGCAGGATGATCCCGCCGGCGCCGCCCTCGCGCGCGGTCCGCACCGCGGCGTCGATCTCCGCCATGGTGGCCATCCCGGTCGAGATCACCATGGGCTTGCCGGTGCTCGCGACCAGCCGGATCAGCGGCAGGTCGACCAGCTCCGAAGAGGCGATCTTGTACGCCGGCGCGTCCAGCGACTCCAGCAGCTCCACCGCGGTGGCGTCGAAGGGGGAGGAGAAGACGGTCAGGCCGTGCCGCCGCGCCCGCTCGAAGATCGGGGCGTGGAACTCGTACGGGGTGTGCGCCTTCTCGTAGAGCCGGTAGAGGTTCTGCCCGCCCCACAGCTCGTGCCCGCTGGAGATGCGGAAGGCGGGGGTGTCGACGTCGATCGTGATCGTGTCCGGCCGGTACGTCTGGAGCTTCAGCGCGTGCGCGCCGCTGGCCGCCACCGCGTCGACGATGGCCAGCGCCCGGTCCAGGTCACCGTTGTGGTTGCCGGACATCTCGGCGACCACGAAGGGTCGCTCCCCGGCACCGACCGCGTGCGGTCCGATCTTCAGTGTCGCCGTCATACCGACCTCTGCTCAGTTGCCTCCGCACCACGGTGCGGTCCTACCGTCGTCGTCCACCGTTCGCGGGGACGACCTGGAAAACCAGGGCGCCGGGAGCCGACCCGGCTCCCGGCGGGGATGCTGCCACGGGGTGCGGTCACGAGACGCCGCGGCCCACCAGCACGTCGTCGCGGAGCGACCGGACCGCCGCGTCGTCGCCCGCCGCTCGGCCGGACGCGCCGTCGTCGGCCGACGTGCTCGCCGAATCACCGCCGGAACCGGGGTGCCGCAGCCGCCCGGCCACCCGGTGCGCCTGGCGCAGCGCCGCGTACGCCCGGTAGTCGTTGCGCCCGACCAGCCGGTGCTTCAGACCGGCCACCCCGCCCGGCATCGGGTAGCCGCCGGGGGGCAGGTAGCGGCGGTAGTGCTCCGCCACCCGCGCGAAGAAGGGGCGGCGCAGGTGCGGGTGGAGCCGGTCGTCGTTGCCCACCACCACCAGGTAGTGGTTCACCATCAGCTGGAACAGCTCGGCCTGCAGCCCCTCGTCCGGATGCCGGCGCCGCACCCACTCCATCAGCCGCTCGTACTGGTCGAAGGCGTCGAAGTGCCGGCCGCTGCGGGTGGAGGTGATGGCGCCCTTCCGGCCCTGCCGGTAGAGGTAGCAGACCTGGTCCAGCACCGAGATCTTCTCCGCGCCGATCAGCAGTGGGTGGCTGAACGGGATGTCCTCGTACCAGCCGGGGAAGAAGCGCAGCTCCAACTCGTCCATGAACGCCCGGCGTACCACCTTGTTCCAGGCGGTGTGCTGCACCCGCAGCAGGTGCGGCGCGTCGGCGAGGCGGACCACCCCGGGGGTGTCGCGCAGCAGATGACTGCTCGCGTCCACCTCACGCCGTCCGTCCTCGTGGACGCGGAGGTGGTCCAGCATCAGGACGTCCGGTTCGTGCTGACGCAGCCGGTCCAGCACGGTGGCGATGGTGCCCGGCGGGAGCCAGTCGTCGCTGTCGACGAACCAGACGTAGCGCCCGGTCGCCTCGTCGAGGCCGGCGTTGCGGGCCAGCCCGAGGCCCACGTTCGTGGTCAGGTGGACCGTCCGGATCCCGGCCCGGCCATTGGCGTACGACCGCAGCATCTCCCCGCACCGGTCCGGGGAGGCGTCGTCCACCGCGATGATCTCGACCGCGTCGGCCTCACCCGCCGGGATGTCCGCCCGGATCGACTCGAGGCACTGATAGAGGTACGCCTCGACGCCGTACACGGGCACGACGATGCTGAGCAGCGGCGGCGGGGACGGCTCGTTGACCACGCCGCCACCTTCGACTCCCGGGGTGGCCGGCCCTGGAACCTGACGTGTCCGGCGATGGTGGAGTCCCTGAACTCCCCAGGAGCGTCGGGTTAACGGCGGGCGCTTCCGCCTTCCACACCCTGAGCGACCGGCCGGTTCCGTTCCGCCATTCGCGCCGATACCGCCGGTCGGACCGCCCTGGTGCCGGTCCGTGGCCTGGCGGGTAGATTGCCCCGATGCGGTCGTGTCCGGGCCGCGCTCGGCACCGCGCGGTGCGTGACCCCCCGGGGAGGAGATCTGGTGTGGCGAACGGTGACTCCGGGGAGCCCGGCATGACGAGCGCGCCCACCGTCACGCCGGACGCCCCACCGGCGCCCGCCGCCAACCGCCTGCCCTCGCTGACCGGGCTGCGCTGGATCGCCGCCCTGCTGGTCTTCGGCTTCCACGCCGCCACCATGCGGATCGTCATCGAGCCTGACCACCAGGCCGTGGTGAACTGGCTGTTCACCCTGGGCCTGAGCGGGGTGCAGTTCTTCTTCATCCTCAGCGGGTTCGTCCTGGTGTGGTCCGCCCGCGCGAGCGACACTCCGCTGCGGTTCTGGCGGCGACGCGTCGCCAAGATCTGGCCGAACCACGTGCTGCTGTGGGCGCTCGCGCTGCTCGCCGCGTTCTGGTTCGCCGACCCGGTCCGGCTCGACATCGCGATCGAGAACCTCTTCCTGCTCCAGGCGTGGGATCCCCGGCCCGGCCACTTCTACAGCATCAACACGGTGAGCTGGTCGCTGTCCTGCGAGTTCTTCTTCTATCTCTGTCTGCCGCTGGCACTGCCGCTGATCCGCCGGGCTCGCCCCTGGGCGCTGTGGGCCGTCGTGGTCGCGGTGCCGCTGCTGATCCTGGCCCTCTGGCCGGCGCAGCTGCTGGTGCCGGAGGAGAGCCGGTGGTGGTTCACGCAGGTCTTTCCGCCGATCCGGTCGCTGGAGTTCTGGATGGGGGTGGCCGCCGCCGAGCTGATGCGGCGCGGCCGGTGGCGGGGGCCGAAGCTCCCCGTCGCCAGCGCGGTCTTCGTGGTGACCTGGGTGGTCGCCGCCGAGTGGATCCGCGCCGAGCTGTGGGCGGCGCTGCTGTCGGCGGCGTACCTCCTGGTCATCACCGCGGCGGCGGACGCCGACGTGCGCGGGCTGCGCTCTCCGTGGCGGTCCCGTCCGATGGTGTGGCTCGGCGAGGTGTCGTTCGCCTTCTACCTGGTGCACGTCCTGGTGATGATGACCGTGCTGCGGCTGACCGGCGACTGGGGCACCGGCCTGCCCGGCTGGTGGGGGCTCACCGCGGTGTTCGGGTTCCTGCTGCTCAACCTGGTGCTGGCCGGGCTCGTGCACCGCTGGGTCGAGACGCCCATGATGCGGCTGCTCGGACCACGCCGGGCCCGCGCGACCGCCGCCCGCCCCGGGAACCCCGCCGCGCCGGTGACCGTCGCTCCATCGGGCCGGTCCGAGCCGGCGGCCACCGGGCCGGAGGCGCCCGCCGCGCCCCGCGTCCCGCGGCCCCGGCGCGCCGTCGACCACAGCGACGACCAGCCGGCGTACGTGGATTCCCGCTGACGCCGTCCACCCTGGTCACACCGCCCGGCGCGGCGCGCCGACACGCCCGGCATCGAGTGCGACCGGGCGTTGCCGGCGGTAGCGTTGTCGGATGCTTCCCGTCGCGTTCACCTGTCCCCTGTGGTGGGTGGCGCGATGGGCCGGCCGTCTGTTGGCCAGCCTCGCGGTCGTCGGCGCGCTGACCGTCGGCGCCGGCTCGCCGTCCGGCGCCCTGGCGGCGTCCGGCACCGCGTTCCCGGCCGCGCCGGCCGTCGCCGACGGGCAGGGAAGCCACGCCCCGGTCGACCCGGCCGCGCACCGCGCCGCCGACACCCGGCCCCGCGGCGTCGGCGGCACCACCGTCACCGGGGTCGCCACTCTCACCGGGGTCGCCGCGCTCACCGGGGCCGACACCGTCGCCAGGGCCGTCACCGTCCGCACCAGGGTCACCGCCGACGACGGAGCCACCCCGGTCGCGGCCGGCGCCGCCCCGCACCCGGCCGCCGTCGACCGCACCGGCGTCCGGCCCCCGTCAATGGCGACGGCCGGCATCCCGGCCGCCGAGCCCCGCAGGCCGACGAGCACCGGCCCGGCCCCCTCGGCGCCCCGCGCCCCGCCCGGGGCCTGAGCCCGACGGCGGGCGTCGATCCCGCCGATCCCGCCACCCCGCGTCCCCGCCGGCCCCGCCCCGGGGCGCCGCCCCGGTCACCCGTGGCCCGCGCCACCGCCCCCGGCGCCCCGCGCGCCCCCCATCGCAGCCGTTCCTCCCGAGGTGCCGACATGGAGAAGACCGTCCTCTACCAGTTCCTCGTCCAGGTCCCGCTCGCCGTCGCCATCTGGTCGGTCCTGCTGGTGCTGGCCCTGACCGTGCTCACCGTGCTGGTCGCCCGCCCGGAGCGGGACCGCGCCGACGGTGACGCCGCCGCTCCCGCCACCCCGACGGCCCGTGAGCTGGCCGAGGCCGAGGCCGCCGACCTGCGCCGGTACGCCGAGGAGGTGGCCGTCGCCGCGGCCGGCGCGGCGCAGACGGCCCGCCGGCGGCGGGCGGAGTGGCTGGCCGCCCACCGCGACCTGGAACGGGCCTGGGCCGCGTACGACGAGGCGGAGACGGCCGCGCGTCGGTTCGCGGGCACGGGTGCGCTGCCCCCGCCGCGGACGCCCCGGACGCCGGCCGAGTACGCGGCCCGGGAGCGGCACCTGCACCGCGCGGCCACGGCGGCGCACTGGCGCGGCGAGTTGACCCTGCGTCAGCTCGGCGAGGTGTTCGGGCACCGCAACGGGTGGGATCCCCGGCTGCACCCGGTCGAGCAGGAGGTGCGGCTGGCGCGGGTGGTGCGAGACAGTCGACACGCCGACTACCGGCTGGCCGAGGAGCGGGAGCGGGCCGGATGGCGGGACGCCGAGCTGGCCGCCGAGGCCGCCCGGACGCTCGCCGCCGAGGCGTACGCCGCCGCGGCCCGGCTCCGGCCGCTGCGGGCGCCGGCGGCCCGGCCGGCCACGGTCGCCGCGGCGACCCGTCCGGTGCCGGCGCGCCGCTGGCGGCCCGCCCGGGTCGGGTGACACCGGGGTTGTTCCGTGAGCCCGGTCACAGTCGGCCGGAAACGGTCAGCGGGAATGATCGGGAACGATTTCCGGGCGTTGTGGAGCGCCTTTCCGGCCGGCTGTCCCGTTGTCGCCCGACGGCGCCTCCCACGCCCCGCGTCCCATTGAGTCACGCCAGTGTCCGTACGCCTGGAAAAAATTTCCATGATCAGTGTTTACGCAGGTCAGGCAGGGTTGGCAGGGTGAGTACCGCTTAGTAGTGTCGGCCCGTCCGGTGCGGTAACCGATCGCAAGAGGCGACGCCGCGCCGACCCGCCTAATCGGCAGTTCCGAGCCGGGGACCCACACGCACGTCCGGGGTGAATCCGCGAGCCACGGCCCGCGGTAGGGCGATCTTCCCGCCCGAATCCGTCAGCTAACCCGGTAGGCGGCGTCGGAAGGAGCTCCATCCTCGTGCAGCACCAGCCCACCCCTCGTTCCTCCCCGCACCTCCACGGCACCGCGGTACCCGCCCTCGCCCGTCCCGTCGTGGCGAGCTGACCCGGCACCCGCGTCTCCCGCCCGGCCTACCGGGCGATCCCCTGAGCGGTCCACCAGTCGCGGACGACGTCCGCGCGGTGACGCCTGCCCGCCCACCGGCGTGGGCGTGGTAGGGCCGCTCTCCCCCGAGCCCGTGGAGGAACACGTGAAGCACACCCTGAAGCGTCAGCTCCGTCGACTGGCGACGCAGCGCCCATACCAGATCACCGGCGCCGCCGCGGCCCTCGTGCTGGCGTCCACCGCCGGCGTGCTGGCCAGCGGCATCGATGACGCGCCCAGCGGCCAGCCGGCCTCCGCCGCGGTGGCCGAGCTGCGCAGCGACGCGACCGTCGCCTCGCGCAGCCAGGACCGGACCGCGGAGCCCACCACCGCCGCGCCCGAGACCAGCGCTCCCTCGGCGTCGAGCGCGTCCCCGGCCGCCCCGAAGGCCGCGAACCCCGACCTGACCCGCAAGCCGACACCGCCGAAGCCCCCGAAGAGCAAGGTGCTCGACTACGACTACCAGGCGCAGACGACGTACTACTACTGCGGCCCGGCGGCGACCCGCAACGCCCTCAGCGCCAGCGGCATCGAACGGAACCAGGACGACCTGGCCGCGCAGCTCGGCACCACCGAGATGGGCACCAACTCCGCCCAGGACACGACCCGGGTGCTGAACGCGGTGGTCAAGGGCAGCCCGTACCGGACCCGGATGTTCGACGGCGCCCCGAGCCCGGCCCAGATGGACCAGCTCCAGGCCGACGTGGTCAAGGCCATCACCGACGGCCGTGGCGTGGTCGCCAACATCGTCGGCGACGCGGTGGACACCGACGGCGGCTGGCACTCCTTCTCCGGTGGTCACTACATCGCCGTGGTCGGCTACCGGGACGAGGGCCGCACCGTGAAGATCGCCGACTCGGCGAACCCGGCGGTGCCCTCGTACTGGATCAGCACGATCGACCTGGCGAACTGGATGGCCACCCGCGGCTACTCCGCCTGACCCGATCCGACACCCGGGCGCCGGCCCCCTCCTTCGAGGGGACCGGCGCCCGTGGCCTTTGCCGGCCGCCCGGTTCGTGAGTAGGTGACGAAGCCGTACAGCGCCAGGTGGTTGGACTTCGTGCCGGTCACCGTGTGGTCGATGGCGGACGGCCGCACCGTGCCCCTGATGAACAGATATTCGATCTTGCTGGATCCGCTCGTCGCCTTCGCCCCGTAGCCGGTCATCCCGAAGCCGCCCAACGTGGACGACGGGATGCCGGTGCGGTTGGCGTCGATCCCCACGAACGCCACGGTCGCGCCGTAGGTGTCGGCCGGGTAGCCGAACTCGGCCGACAGCTGGTCGGCGTACGCCTCGGCCTGGCCGGTGCCGCGCACCTGCTGCACGATCAGGATGTCCGGCGGCGCCACCCCGGCCGTGCCCTTCGCGCCGTTGTCGTCCACCAGCATCGAGGTGAGGTGGCGCCGGACGGCTTCCGGCCGCCGCCCAGCGCCGAACTCTACAGTGACCGTCGTCGCTGTGTTGCCCCGCCGATCGTCCGCCGGCCGACCGATCGTGCGACGGTCGTCCACCGTGGCAGACTGCGCCCATGGTCGATGACTCCGGTGGGCGGTCGGTCCTCCTGCTGCTGCACGGCATGGGCGCGAGCGGTGACGTCTGGCTGCCGTGGGCCCCGCTGCTCGAAGAACGCTGGCCGGGCCGCTGGCTCGCTCCGGATCTCGCCGGGCACGGCGCCTCTCCGCCGCTGCCGGCATACTCGTTCGCCGGTCTGGCCGAGCGGGTCGCGGCGGGTCTCGGCTCCGGCGGGCGTGCGGCGGCGGGCCTCGGTTCCGGCGAGCGACTCGTGGTGCTGGGCCACTCCCTGGGCGGGGTGGTCGGGCTGGCCCTGGCGGCGCGGGCCGGCGGTCTGCCGGTGGCCGCGGTCATCGGCCTCGGGATCAAGGCGGTGTGGTCACCCGCCGAGCTGGCGAAGGCGGCCGAGCTGGCCGAACGGCCGGTCACCTGGTTCGCCACCCGCGAGGAGGCGGCCCGCGCTACCTGCGGGTCTCCGGCCTGACCGGGCTGGTCGACCCCGACCACGCGGTGGTGGACGCGGGCCTGCGCGCTGAGGGCGGGCGGTGGCGGCTGGCCATGGACCCGGGCGCGTTCGCGGTGGGCGACCCGGCCCTGCCGGCGCTGCTCGCCGCCACCGACGTGCCGGTGCTGCTGGCCCGCGGCGAGCACGACCCGATGGTCACCGACGCGCAGCTCGCCGAGCTGGGCGCGCCGGTGGTCACGCTGCCCGGGCTCGGGCACAACGCCCACGTCGAGGACCCGCAGGCGGTGCTGGCGCTCGCCGACGCGTACCGCTGAGCACGGCAGCGCCGCTCGCCCCGGACCGCCGGGGAGAGCGGCGCGTCGCCGGCCGGCGGTCGGTTCAGACCGGCGGCCGGTTCAGGTGGTGGTCGGTTCAGGCGGTGGGGGAGAGCGGCGCCGGCTCCACCGGCGGCCCGACCCGCGGCGCCGGCGGGTTCCACCCCGACTCCAGCTCGCGGCGGGCCGCGTCGAGGAACGCGTCGGCGTACGAGTCGGCCGGGAAGTCGCCCAGGTAGCGGCGGCGGGTCGCCCAGCGCTCCGGCGCCAGCGGGTCGTCGCCGAGCAGCCGGTCGAGCACGTCGTCGACGTTCGCCATGTCCCGCCGCAGCACGTAACCGGCGCCGGCCAGCGGGAACAGCTCCCGGAACCGGTCGCCCTCGTCGGCCATGTCGGTCACCGCGAACGGCTTGCCGGAGTAGAGGTAGTCGGAGATGACGCCGGAGACGTCGGAGACCAGCGCGTCGGAGCGGTTGACGCACTCCACCAGGCTCAGGTCCCGGCTCGCGGCGGCACCCCACAGGTGCGGCCGGCCGGTGCGTGCCCGGTCCGCGGCCAGCAGCTCGGTGAGCCGGCCCAGCTGCCGGGCCGACGCCGGGTTCTGCGTGGTGTAGGGGTGGGCGCGCAGGATGACCGTCGCACCCCGGTCGAGCAGCCGCCGCAGCAGCGGCTCGGCCACCGGCAGCGAGCAGTAGTCCGCGTCCGCGTGGTGCCCCGTCCAGGTCGGCGTGTACAGGACCGTGCGCGGCGCGTCGGCGGGCAGCGGCTCGGGGCGTACGTCGATCGACTCGACCTGCGGGCGGCCCACCACCACGAACTTCTCCGCCGGGATGCTCACTCCGGCGCGGGCGTACCGGTCGATGGCCGCCTGGCCGGCGACGAAGATCCGGTCGAAGATGCCGGAGACCGGGTTGGCGCTGGGCGCCTTGTCGCTGTCGCCGTGGTGCAGCTGCACGTGGGTCAGCTGCGTGAAGCGGATGCAGTGGCTGTTCTTCGCGCCGTGGTTGACGTAGAACGCCACCTTGAGGCTCGGTACGAGCACCTCGTCCATCGCGCGCAGGGCCGGGCAGTAGACCACCGGAGCGGTCGTGGCCGCGGCGATCGGCGCCAGGAACTCCGGCTCGCGCACCAGCACCAGGAACGGCCGGCCGATCCGCTCCAGGTAGGGCAGCCACATGGTGACCTGGTACTCGGAACCGGGCGGGGCGGAGAAGTGGAGCAGGAACTCCGGCTGGTGCCGGCGCAGCGCCCGGCTCACCGGGCCGCCGCCGGCCGCCGGCCGGAAGCGGCGCCGGGCGAGGTCCAGGGCGACCGCGCCGGCGCCGGCGGCGACCAGCAGCGCGACCACCAGGGCGACCACGGCGGGCAGGGTCGCCGCGGCGGCCACCGCCACGACGGCGAGCAGCCCGAGCAACGCGTCGCCCAGGTGCGTGGCGACCAGCGGCGTCCACGACCGCACCGGCAGGTTCGCCGCCCGGATCTCCAGGTTGCCCGCCTGGCGCAGCGGCCCGACCAGGAGCACCAGCCCCAGCAGCACCAGTGCGGTGGCGGCAAGCGCGGGGTCGAACCCGCCGTCGGACCGCCGCGCGTAGCCGACCAGGACGGCGGCCGCGATCAGGGTCGTCTCGGCCGTGGTGTCGGCGCCCGGGCGGACCCGCCGCTCCGCGGCGGTCGCGGCGAGCGCGGCCACGACGAGCCCCAACCCCCAGCCGGTCGCGCCGGTCAGCGCGACGACGAGGAAGGCCAGCACGGCCAGCCCGGTGCTCAGGCACCGTGCGATCAGTTTCCGGACCAGGTCACCACGCATGTCGCTCCGTTCACCGCCGTCCCGGCCGCAGGTGTCGGGCGGTCAGCCGACGACCGCGGGGGCGGCGTCGGTCGACGTCGTCTGCGTCGGCACGGCCTGCGCGGCCTCACCCGGCGCCCGGCGTACGTCGATGACCTGACCGGTCAGCTCGGAGATCAGGACGTCCAGCGAGGCCTGGGCCACCGCCTCGGCCGAGAGCAGGGTGTGCTCCGGCTCCTCACCGAAGGCGCGGGTGCGCATCGGGGTGGCCGTCCGCTCCGGGTTGATGCAGTTGACCCGGACGCCGTCCTCGGCCCACTCGTCGGCGAGGGCCTGGGTGAGGTTGACCAGCGCGGCCTTGGTGGCCGAGTAGAGCGCGTAACGGGCGCGGCCCCGGGTGTAGGAGCTGGAGGTGTAGAGCAGCAGCTGCCCCCTGGTCTGCTGGAGGTACGGCAGGGCCTGCCGGGCCACCGTCACCGGTCCCACGAAGTTGACCTGGAGGAGGCGGTCCATCGTCTCCTCGTCCATCTCCGCCAGGGCGCCCCGCTCCAGGATGCCGGCGGTCACCACCACGTGGTCGATGCGGCCGGTCGCCTCGAAGGCGGTCTTCAGGGCCGCCTCGACGTCCTCCGGACGCTCGACGTGGGTGCCGGTGCTGCTGCGGCTGAACGGGAAGACCTGGGCGCCGTAGCGGGAGGCCAGCTCCGCCAGGTCGTGGCCGATGCCGTAGCTGCCGCCGAAGATCACCATCGTCCGCCCCGTCAGCTCCTCGCGGTAGCTGCGGTGGTCGGCCAGCCGGGGCGGCTGCGCGGCGGCGAGCTGGAAGAGCTTGTCGGCGAGGTGCACGTCGACCGGGTGGGTGACCTTGATGTTCTCGTCCGACCCGTCGATCACCTTGATCGGCGTGTGGGGGAGGTAGCGCAGCACCACGCCACAGTCGTCGGTGGCGGCGAAGTTCGGGTCACCCTCGGCGTGCCGGTACGCCTCGCGGATGGTGCCGGACCGGAACGCCTGCGGGGTCTGCCCCCGGCGCAGCGAGGAGCGCACCGGGATGTCGGTGATGCAGTCGTTCTCGTCCACCTGGATGATCGTGTCCGCCGAGGGGATGGCCACGTCGACGGCGGAGTAGGTCCAGAGCGCGTTCACGCACTCCCGGACGATCCGGCTGCTGACCAGGGGACGCACCGCGTCGTGGAAGAGGATGTTGCAGTCCTCCGGGCCGACGGCGTCCAGGGCGATGCGGGTGGTGGCGTTGCGCGTGTCGCCGCCCTCGATGACCTTGGTGACCTTGCGGAAGCCGGCCTTTTCGACGATCTGCCGGGCGTCGGCGACGTGACCGGGGGCCATCAGCACGATGATCTCGTCGATCTCCGGCGCGGCCTCGAAGACGGCCAGGGTGTGCTCGATGATCGGCTTACCGGCGATCTTGAGCAGCTGCTTCGGGATGCCGAGGCCCAGCCGGGTGCCGGTGCCGCCGGCCAGCACCACCGCCACTGTGCGGGACGGCCGCCACGGCGCCGGGTTCTCCGGTGCGGCGTCCGGGCCAGTGGTGTGGTCCTGCGTCATTGCCGATCCTCACTTCCGGGGGTGCGTGAACAAGAGGTTCCGCCCAGGCGGCGACCGGATGAACCTTAACGCGCGCCGCCGCCCACCCCAACGTCGGCGGCGGGCCGGACGACATCCGTGTCGATGCGTCCGACCCGCCGTCAGGTCACTTGCTGTTGGCGTACGCCTCGTACGCGCGGATCACCTCGTCGGTCGGGCCGTCCATCCGCAGGACGCCCGATTCCAGCCAGATCGTCCGTTCACAAGTGTCGCGTACGGAGGAGAGCTGGTGGCTGACCAGGAACACCGTGCCAGCGCTCTCCCGCAGCTCGCGTACCCGCTGTTCGCTGCGCTTGCGGAAGCCCTTGTCGCCGGTGGCCAGCGCCTCGTCGATCAGCAGCACGTCGTGCTTCTTCGCCGCCGCGATGGAGAAGCGCAGCCGGGCGGCCATGCCCGACGAGTACGTCCGCATCGGCAGCGAGGCGAAGTCACCCCGCTCGTTGATCCCGGAGAACTCGATGATGCCCGGGGCCTCCCGCTGCACCTCGGCCGGGGTCATGCCCATCGCGAGGCAGCCCAGGGTCACGTTGCGCTCGCCGGAGAGGTCGTTGAGCAGCGCGGCGTTGACCCCGAGCAGCGAGGGCTGGCCCTGTGTGTACACGGCGCCGCGGTTCACCGGCAGCAGGCCGGCGATCGCCCGCAGCAGGGTCGACTTGCCCGACCCGTTGCTGCCGATGAGGCCGATCGCCTCGCCCCGGTACGCGGTGAAGGTGACGCCCTTGACCGCGTGCACCTCCCGCACCTCCGGTGCGGAGGTGCGGGTGACGATCCGGCGCAGCGCCGCCACCGGGCTGGTGCCGCCGCCGGCGCCCTTGTGCACCCGGTAGATGACGTGCGCGTCGTCCACCACCACGGTGGGGATCCGCTCCTGCGCCGGCGTCAGCGTCAGGGTCGCGTCGTTCGACGCCTCGAACTGGTCAACCACGGCCGTACTCCTGTTCGCCGCGCCAGAAGTAGACGAAACCCCCGACGCCCATCACGATCGCCCAACCCACCGCGACCAGCCAGAGCTGGAGCAGGGAGGAGTTGAGCACCGGCGCCTCCTCCAGCAGCGCCACCCGGGCCAGCTCGATGTAGACCAGCATCGGGTTGAACTCGACCAGCCGGCTGGCCCAGCCGGGCAGGTTGTCCTCGAAGAGGGTGACGCTGTAGAGCACGCCCGAGCCGTACATCCAGGCGCGCATCACGAACGGGATGACCTGCCGCAGGTCGGAGACCTTCGCGCCCATCCGGGCCACCATCATGGTGACCCCGGCGTTGAAGACCGTCTGGAGCAGCACCGCCGGCACCAGGATCAGCCACGCGAAGGAGATCGGCTCGCCGGTCACCAGCACGATCGCGATCAGCACCACCATCGAGCCGAGCAGCTGCTGGAACTGGGTGACCGTGACCGCGAGCGGCAGGCAGGCCCGGGGGAAGTGCAGCGCGCGGATCAGCCCGAGGTTGCCGCTGATCGCCGTGGTCCCGTTCTGCACGGCGGTCTGGGTGAAGTTGAAGATGAACAACCCGGTGCAGAGGTACGCGATGAAGTTCGGGATGCTCCTCTGCTCCAGCACCAGACCGAAGATCAGGTAGTAGACCGCCGCGTTGGTCAGCGGGGTGAGCACCTGCCACAGCTGCCCGAGCCGGGCGTTGCTGAACGAGGCGACCAGCTTCGCGTTCGCGTACGTGGCGATGAAGTGCCGGTAGTGCCAGAGCCGCCGGCTGTACTCCGCCAGGGACGGCGGCTGGTCGGCTACCCGCAGTCCGTAGCGGGCGGCCAGCTGCGCCTGGGTGAGGCCGGAGTCGGGGTCGGCCAGCGCCGTGTTGGCCATGGGATGTGGCGCTCCGATCTTTCGAATCAACGGGATGCGCGCGAGGATGATCCGGACGTGGCCGGTGCGGGGGAGCGCCGCCTCGTCGCTGCGTGGACACTAGTCCGAAACACGTCGGGACGCAACCGTATCGTCGTTGCGCTACCCTGGTCGCCGTGACGTGCGGAAAGAGCCCCAGGTGACGACCGAGAAGAGACGCCCACCGGCCGGTGCGGCGGTGCTCCGTGACGACATCACCACGGCCATCCGCCGCGCGTTGATGCAGGAGTTGGCCGCCGTCGGCTACGGCCGGCTCTCCATCGAGGCGGTGGCCCGCCGGGCGGGGGTGAGCAAGACCGCGATCTACCGGCGGTGGAGTTCGAAGCTGGACCTGGTGCTGGAGATCGTCGCCGCCGCCGCGCACGGCAAGCTGCCGGCGCTGGACACCGGCAGCCTCCGGGGCGACCTCACGCTGCTGTTCCAGGTCGTGGCGCACGCGCTGCGCCACCCGCTGGCCTCGCAGATCATTCCCGACCTGCTCGCCGAGGCCGCCCGCAACCCGACCATCGACCAGACCCTCCAGCAGGTGCTGCGGGCCCGCCAGCAGGACATCGGCGGCCGGCTGATCCGGCTGGCCGTCGAGCGGGGCGAACTTCCGCCCGACAGCGACCCCGACGCGGCGATCGACCTCATCATCGGCCCGCTCTACTGGCGGCTGGCGATCGCCCGGCTGCCGCTGACCGACAGCTACCTGGACGCCCTGGTGGAGTCGGTCGTGGCCGGCCTCGGCGCGGAGCGGGAGGTGCCCCACCCCCGGGCCAGGCCCGTCGCCGGATGACCAGACGACCCGCGACACCCCCGTCCGCCGGACCCCGGCGGGCGGGTGCCAGCCGCTACTCTCCTTAGCCAGGTCGGAGCGGAGCCACCGACGCCGCCCACCGTGCGCCACCGCCGCCCTCACCCGCACAACGACAAGGACTCCCCGTGTCGAACGTCGACCACGCCACCGTCGCCGTCGCGCCGTCCCCCGACCCCGCGACGCCCGACGTCGCGGACGACCGGCCCCGTCCGGTCCGGTCCGGCCGGCTCGGCGCGCTGATCGCGGTGGCGCCGGCCCTGATCACGGACGCCGCCGTGCTGGCGTTCGCGCTCTGGACGGTGCTTTACCACGCGGCGTTCGCCGTCCGGCTCGCCCCGTCGGTGACCTTCAAGATCTGGCTCGCCGGCTGCGTCGCGCTCGCCGTCGTGGCCGGGGTGCGCGCCCGTCGGCGGCTGCGGGCGGCGACCGACGAGCCGCGGGCCGACGCCGGAGCCGCCACGCCCGCCGCCCTTCCGCGCCGCGGCCTGGTCGTGGTGCTCGCGGCCGCGGTCGTCGCCGCGGTCAGCGCCGGGATCGCAGCCAGCGGGGCGGCCGACGGCACCGGCGCGATCTGGTGGATCCCCGCGGTCGCCGGGGCGGTCGCCGCGGTCGGCGGCATGCTGCTGCTGCGTCGCGCGTGGCTGGCCACCCCGCAGCCGGTGCCCGCCGTGCCCGCACCGACCGCCGTCCAGTCGGGGTACGCGCTGGTCGTGTCGGTGCTGGTCGGCATCTCGTCGTTCTTCCTGGCCCGCAACACGCCCGACGACGTCTACTACGTGGGCCGGTCGGTCTGGGTGGCGGAGCGGGACCTGGTCCCCCTGCGGGACTTCCTGTTCACCGAGAACGTCGCGCCGGCGATGGGCTCCCAGCCGCCGATCGCCTCGATCGAGGTGTTCGCGGGCGCGCTCGCCCGGGTGTTCGGCATCCACGCCGCCTCGGCCACCTGGTACGTGCTGCTGCCGATCATGGCCGTGATCGCGGTGCTCGCCCTCTGGCGGCTGGTGCACCGGTGGGCGCCGCGCCGCGCGCTGCTCGCCTTCACGGTGGCCGTCGCCTACCTGTACCTCGTCGCCGGTGACGACGCCGCGCTCGGCACCTTCCACCTGCCCCGGCTCTACGAGGGTAAGGGCATGTTCGTCTCGGCGGTCATCCCGCTGATGTGGCTCTACCTGACCAAGTGGTTCGACACCCGGTCGCGGCGCTCCCTGATCCTGGTGGCCGCCCTGTCGATCACCGCGGTCGGCCTCACCACCACCGCCGCGATCATCCTGCCGATGCTGGCCGGCGCCGCGGCGTTCGCCATGCTGCTGGTCGGCCGTTGGAAGGACGCCCTGATCGCGGGCGCCGCCGCCGTGTTCTACCCGGTCGGTTCGGTGATCGTCTCCCAGCTGGTGCTCCAGACCGGGGCCGCCGCCGGCGCCGACGACGTCTTCTTCGACGCCGGGCAGACCTACCGGCGCACGCTGCTCTTCGGTGTGGTCGGGGTGATCAGCGGTCTGGCGCTCTGGTGCGGCCCGCTGCTGGCCCGCCGGCGCACCCCGGCGCTGCTCGCGGCCGGCGGCACCCTCGCCCTCAGCGTGCTGTTCGTCCCCGGTGTGCTGCAGGCGCTGAGCGCCGCGAGCGGTATCTCCGTGGTGCTGTGGCGGGTGCCGTGGCTGCTCGCGTTGCCGACGCTGATCGGCCTGCTGTGCACGGTCAACGTGCCCTCGCCGAAGCCGCTGGTGCGGCGGGCGGTGAGCGCCGGCGTCGCCGTCGCGATGGTCGCCTCGTTCGCGGTGTTCGCCACCCCCATGTGGTCGGCGCAGAGCTGGGTGGAGGTGCATGACCGGCCCACCTGGAAGCTGCCGCAGCAGCGGCAGCGGATCGCCTTCTGGATCAAGGACCTCGACCGGCCGGACGGCCTGGTCCTCGCGCCCGGGGTGATCATGCGGACGTCGCTGATCGTCACCAGTCGGGTCCGGGTCGTCCTGCCCCGGGACTTCTACCTCATCGAGTACGACCTGAACTCCGACTTCGCCAAGGACCGCCTGCTGCTGACCGGGTGGGCCGACGGGAAGGAGCAGCCCGGCCGCGACCAGCTCGCCCCGGCCCTGCAACGGTTGGACGTCGGGACCATCTGCGTCTACTCGGGCAACACGTACGCCCGGGAGTTGGCGCCGCAGCTCGGCTACACCGAGTTCGCCCACCGGAAGGCACCGGGTGCGGTGACCTGCTTCCGCCGGGACGGCTGAGCCCGCCACCGCTTCGGCGACGGTGCGGCGGCGTGCGGCTTTGACCGGTATGGGGCGGGATACCCGAGCGGCGCCCGGCTGTCCCTTCGCGTTAAGGTCGCAGTCACCTGCTGACGGCTCGCGATGGATCCGGGCCGGGCCCCTCGTCACTCTCGTAGGGAGCGTTCTCGTTGTTCGGCACGTTGACAGGACGGATCGGAGTGGCCGCCCGGGGCGCGCTGCTCGTACTGGCCTACCTGGTCATGCTCGTCTCGGGTGCCCTGGGTTGGGTCGCCGTCTTCGCCGTGGCCGGGCTGGCCGCGGTCATCGGCGAGTTCGCGCTCGCCCGCTGGTCACCGGCGTCGGCGCTGCTGCTGGAGAAGGTCGGCCTGCTCTGGTCGTACCGGCAGCTGACCCGGGACCTCGCGGCCGTGCTGCTGGTCGCCGCGGAGGTGGTGCTCGGCGGGACCGACCTGACGCTGCTGCTCGCGCTGCCCGCCGCAGTCTGGGTGATCTCGATCTTCTCGGGCGCGCTCTCCACCATGATCGAGCGGCGCAACCCGCTCTCCGCGATGGTGCGCAACATCGACCTCGGTCCGCTGAAGTCCGCCCCGCAGCCGCCGGCGTGGGCCGCCGCCGTCGCCGGTGAGCGGATGCCGCTGCTGAACCTCCTGCTGGTGCCGGCCGCCGTGGCCGCCGCGGTGCAGGACGACGTGACCCCGTTCCTCGTCGCCGGCGCGGTGGCGCTCGCCGCGACGGCCGTGGTCGGCGCGATCGTCGCGGTGACCTGGCTGCGTGGCCGGGGCAGCGGACAGGGTCCGCTGCTGCCCGCCGTGCAGCGCTGGCTGGACGGCCACCGCCCCGAGGTGGCGCTCTACTTCGCCGGCCCGGCCAAGGACGTCTACCAGGCCAACATGTGGCTCGCCCCGACCGAGGCGCTGCGGCAGCGGGCCGTGGTGCTGATGCGCAGCCGCGAGGCGTTCCTCGAACTGGCCGACACCCGCCTGCCGGTGATCTGCGTACCCGCCGGTGTGGACTTCATGAACCTCGAACTGAGCAGCATCCGGGTCGCCCTCTACGCGGCGAACGTCGGCGCGAACATCCACATGCTCCGCGAGCCGGGGACGAAGCACGTCTTCGTGGGCCACGGCGACAGCGACAAGCAGGCGAGCGTCAACCCCTACAGCAAGGTGTACGACGAGGTCTGGGTCGCCGGTCTCGCCGGGCGGGAGCGGTACGCCCGCGCCGGCGTCGGGGTGCTCGACTCCGACATCGTCGAGATCGGACGCCCGCAGCTGGCCGGTGTGCACACCTTCGGCGCCGAGTCGATCGACCGGCCGTTCACCGTGCTCTACGCCCCCACCTGGGAGGGCTGGCTCGACGACGACCCCTACCACACCTCGCTGGTGCTGATGGGCGAGCGGATCGTCAAGGGGCTGCTGGCCGTCACGCCGGGGGTCCGGCTCATCTACAAGCCGCACCCGCTCACCGGCTCCCGGTCCAAGCAGGCCAAGGCGGTGCACGAGCGGATCGTGGAGCGGATCCGCGCCGCCGGCGGCGACGGCGACGCGTCCTCACTCGACGGCACCCGGCACCTGGTGGTGACCGGCCGCGTGCCGGCGCTGTTCGACTGCTTCAACCAGACCGACCTGCTCATCAGCGACGTGTCGAGCGTGGTCTCGGACTTCGTGCAGAGCCAGCGGCCGTACGTGGTGGCCAACCCGGGCGGGCTGCCGGAGGACGAGTTCCGCCGCGAGTACCCGACGTCGCGGGCCGCCTACCTGCTCGCCCGGGACTGCGGTGAGCTGGAGAAGATCGTCGCGGTGACCCGCGCCGGGGACGACCCGATGACCGAGGCGCGGCGGGAGCTGAAGACCTACCTGCTCGGCCCGGCCGAGGCGAACCCGATGGACCGCTTCCAGGAGGAGATCGGGCGGCTCTGCCGCTGACCGGCGTGCCGGCGGTGGTCAGCCCAGCAGGGCGGCCACCGCCTCGGCGGCCGGGGCGTCGACCGGCAGCGCCTCGGCGGCGACCACCGCGTCGACCGGCAGCGGGCCGTACAGGTGCGGGAAGAGCGCACCGCCGCGCGACGGCTCCCAGCGCAGCCGATCGCCGAGCCGGTCCGGGTCGACGGTGAGCAGCGTGAGGCCGGTCGCCCCGGCGAAGTGTCGCCGCGCGGTCTCCACCACCTGGTCGGGGCCGGAGAGGTGGATGAAGCCGTCCTGCCGATCCACCGCCGAGCCGACCAGGTGTCCGGCCGCCCGCGCGTCGTTCCACTCCGTGGTCGGCAGCAGTTTGTAGATCACCCGGCCAGCGTACGGGTCGCCGCCGTACCGGCCCGGCCACGGCCGACGCCGGCCGCCGTTTCGCGGTACCGCCCCGGTCGTCCGTACCGGGCGGGCATGCTCACAGGTGGAGCAGGTCGCGGAGGGATGGGCGATGGCGAACTACGACGACGACTGGACCGACAGCCAGCGCGCGCTGTACGACGAGTGCTACCAGGCCGGCGGCGACTGGGCCGAGGACCCGGACACCTCCTCCGACGAGGTGCAGTACGTGATCAACCTGGCCGAGGGGGACGACGACAGCATCGGCGACTCCGAGATCGACTTCGGGCCGCTGGTCGACGCGGTCACCCAGGCCACCGGCGAGAACGCCACCAGCGTCCCGGCCACCCACGGGGACCCGGCCTTCCGTGGCTTCACCGACGGCGTACGCGACGCGACGTCCGACGACGTCTTCGGGCTCTGACGCCGCCCGCCGAGGGGCGGCCCGAGGTCCGGCGGTCGCGGTGACCGCCGGGATCCGGACGGGTCGGCTCTCCCGCCCGGGCCGCGCTTCTGCCACCATTCCAGGACGACAGTTCGACGGATGGGGGCACGGGTGCGGATCCTGCTGGTCGAGGACGACCGCCGGGTGGCCGCCGCGCTGTCGTCCGCGCTGACCCGGCGCGGCTACGAGGTGGAGCACGCCGCCACCGTCGCCGCCGCGCTCTCCGCCGCACCGTGCGACCTCGTCCTGCTCGACCTGACCCTGCCCGACGGCGACGGCACCGACCTGTGCCGGGAGCTGCGCCGGCGCAGCGGTCAGCTCGGCATCATCGCGGTCACCGCCCGGGGCGAGGAGCGGGACCGGGTGCTCGGCCTGCGGCTCGGCGCGGACGACTACGTGGTGAAGCCGTTCTCGATGGTGGAGTTGCAGGCCCGGATCGAGGCGGTGCTCCGCCGCGCCGCGCACGCGGTGCCCGAGCGGAGCCTGATCGAGGCGGGTGTGGTCCGGATCGACGTCTCCGCGCGCACGGTCAGCGTCGGCGGGCGGGCCGTGACGCTGACCCGCAAGGAGTTCGACGTCCTGCTCTCCCTGGCCCGCCAGCCGGGGGTGGCGGTGCCTCGGGAACGGATCCTGCTGGACGCCTGGGGCACCACCTGGACCGACCGGCACACCGTCGAGGTGCACGTCGGGTCGCTGCGCGGCAAGCTCGGCGACCCCGGCCTGGTGGAGACCGTACGCGGGGTCGGCTACCGGCTGCGCGGCGAGTGAGGGCCGTCGGGTGCGCCGTCGGCTGGTGATCAGCTACCTCCTGCTGATGGTGCTGGTCCTCATCGCGCTGGAGACGCCGCTCGCGCTCACCCTCGCCACCCGGGAGACCGACCGGGTGCGGGCCGACCGGCTCGCCGACGCCACCCGGTTCGCCTCGCTCGCCGGGCCCGCGCTGCGCGGCGGCGTTCCGGGCCCGCTCGACACCGAGCTGCGCAGCTACGACGAGCTCTACGGCATCGGCGCGGCGGTGGTGGACCGGGACCGCCGCACGGTCGTCGCCTCCCCGAGTTGGCGCACCGCCGTCGGCGCCGCCGAGGCGCTCGACACCGCCCTGGCCGGTCAGCAGTCCAGCGGCCCGGAGTCGGTCTGGCCGTGGGAGGTCGGCCGGGTGGTGGTGGCGGTGCCGATCAACGACGGCGGCGAGGTGCTCGGGGCGGTCGTCACGGTGACCCCCACCGAGGACCTGCGAGGTACGGTCGGCGCCTGGTGGGCCCTGCTCGCCGGGATCGGGACGCTCGCCGTGGTGGCCTGCGTGGTGCTCGCGTTCGGTCTGGCCGGCTGGGTGCTGCGGCCGGTCACCGAGCTGGACGCGGTCACCCACGAGATCGCCGAGGGCGACCGCGGTGCCCGGGTGCAGCACCGGCTCGGCCCGCCCGAGCTGCGCCGACTCGCCGCCAGCTTCAACAACATGGCCGACGTCGTGTCCGACGTGATGGACCGGCAGCGGGCCTTCGTGGCACACGCCAGCCATCAGCTGCGCAACCCGCTGACGGCGCTGCGGCTGCGCGTGGAGGAGCTGGGGCCCAGCCTGACCGACCCGCAGGGGCGGGCCGAGCACCGCCTCGCCCTGGAGGAGACCGACCGGCTGGCGCTGGTGCTCGACGCGCTGCTCACGCTGGCCCGCGCGGAACGCCAGGAGAACGAGCGGGTCACCGTCGACGCGGCCGAGGTCGCCGCGTCCCGGGTCGCCGCCTGGATGCCCCTGGCCCGGCACCGGTCGGTGGCGCTGCGGCTGGCCACGACGGCCGTGCCGGCGTACGCGCGGACCGTGCCGACCGCCGTCGACCAGGCGCTCGACGCGCTCATCGACAACGCGGTCAAGTTCAGCGGGCCCGGCGGGGAGGTCACCGTGACCGTGGCGCGCCGCGACGGCGGAGTGGTCGTCGAGGTGCGGGACACCGGTCCCGGGATGACCGAGAGCCAGCTGGGCCAGGCGACCGAGCGGTTCTGGCGCGCCCCGGACGTGCAGAACGTCGACGGCGCCGGGCTGGGGCTGACCATCGCCGCCGTGCTCGTGGACGCGTCGGGCGGGCGGCTCACCATGCGGACGGGGAAGCCCCGCGGTCTGGTCGCCGGCCTCTGGTTCCCCGGCCCCGCCGAGGAGCCGGGCGACGCCGGCGAAGAGGCTGCTCCGCCGGCCGTCGACCGGCTGCCGGCCGGCGCCGGCTGACCGGCGCGGCCCAGGTCAGGGCTTCGCCGCGCGATACCAGGCGGCGGCGCCCGGATGCAGCGGTAGCGGCGAGGTGGCGATCGCCGACCGAGGGCTTATCCGCCCGGCCGCCGGGTGCGCCGCCGCCAACTCGGACCGGCGCTCCATCAGCAGCCGCGTCACGTCCCGGACCACCCGATCCGGCAGGTCCGCCCGGACGATCAGGAAGTTCGGGTCGGCGACGGTGGTGACCGGGCCGACGCCGTAGACCGACCGGGGGATGTCCCGCGAGACGTAGACCTCGCCGTAGCGCGCCCGCAACGGCTCGGTCCACTCACCGAGGTCGACGATGCGGGTCGGGGAGCCCTGGGCCAGGTCGGCGATGCCGCGCACCGGCAGCCCGCCGGAGAAGAAGAACGCGTCGATCCGGCCGGACCGCAGTGCGGTCACCGAGTCGTCCAGGTTGAGGCGCGCCCGGCGTACGCCGTCGCCGCCGAGCCCGGCCACGTCGAGCAGGCGGGTGGCGGTGATCTCGGTGCCGGACCCGGCCGCGCCCACGGACACCCGACGGCCGCGCAGGTCGGCGACGGTGTGCACCGGACCGCCACCGAAGCTGACCAGGTGCAGCTGGTCGTCGTACACGCGGGCCACCGCGGCCACCCGCGGGTCGGCGTCGGGCCCGGCGGGCAGCACGTCGGCCTGGGTGAAGCCGAGCTCGGCCTCGCCCGAGGCCACCAGCCGGACGTTCTCCGCCGACGCGGGGGTGACCACCACGCTGGCCCGCACCCCGGGCAGTTCCCGGTTGAGGATCGCGGCCAGGGACTCCCCGAAGGCGTGGTAGACGGCGGTCGGGCTGCCCGTGGCGATGCGGATGCGTATCGGTTCCGCGGGCGTCTCCCGGCATCCGGCCAGGCCGACGCCCGCGACCAGCAGCGCCGCCAGCAGGGCGGCGGGCAGGGCGCGGAGCCCGGGCCGGGTGCGACTCATCGGCTGCACTCTGCGCCCGGGACCGGACCGACGCAACCCCCGTTGCTCCCGTGGTGGGCGGCCCGTGCGGCTTGATCTTCCGCCCGATCCGGTCGGTGGTGGGCGGGCGGCGGGGGCGGGGTCACCGCCGTGCCCGGCTGCGGTAGGCGCGCGGCGACAGGCCGGTGGTGCGTTTGAACGCGACGCTCAGCGCGCTCTCCGAGCCGTATCCGACCGCGCGGGCGATGCTGGCCATGGTGTCGTCGCTGCGCCGGATCCGCTCGGCGGCCAGCTCGATCCGCCAGCCGGTGAGGTACTCCAGGGGCCCTCGGTCGACGACCTCCTTGAAGCGGGCGGCCAGCGTGGACCGGGACACCGAGGCGACCCGGGCCAGCTCCGCCACCGTCCAGGGGCGGTCGGGGTGGGCGTGCAGCGCCCGCAGCACGGGGGCGAGCACCGGGTCGGCCAGCCCGGCCAGCCAGCCGGAGCCGCCGTCGCGGGCGAGGTGCAGGCGCAGGATCCGGATCAGCATGACCAGGGCGAGGTGCTCGGCCACCAGCCGGCCGCCGAGCGGCTGCGCCCGCAGCTCGGCGTCGATCTGCTCGACGGCCCACCGGACGGTGCCGGCCTCGGGGGTCGCGGCGGGCACGTGGATGACCGGCGGCAGACCGTCGAGCAGCAGGGCGCGGCCCCGTTCGGTGAAGGAGAACGCGCCGCCGATGAGGAACACGTCCTCGCCCGTGCCGGCGCGGGCGACACCGTCGACGGCGGCGGAGAAGATCGGCCCGGCCGGTTCCGGCGGTGTGTCGAGGTCGCTGGCGAGGGTGAAGCACCGGGGTTGGGTGAGCAGGAAACAGTCGCCCTCGGCGAGGGTCACCGGCTCGGTCACGCCGTCGACCCGCAGCACGCAGCCGCCCCGGCGTACGGCGTTGAATTTGACGCCGGCCGGTGGGCCGAACCGGACCGCCCACCGACCACCGGCCGCCATGGCGGTGGAGAGGCTGCTGGTGGCGCCGACGAGGGCGAGTACGTCCTCCAAGGGATCCATGAACGCTCCTGCTGGACGCCGGCTAAAGAGTGATGGATTCCAGACTACAGACAGTCCAGGGCGGTCGTTCGTAGCGTGGATGTCATGACAGCACAGACCCCGCTCCGCACCCCGTTCACCGCCCGCACCACCGCCGCCGAGATCGTCGACGGGGTTGACCTCACCGGTCGGCGGATGATCGTCACCGGCGGCGCCTCCGGCATCGGCGCGGAGACCGTCCGCGCCCTGGCCGGGGCCGGCGCCGACGTCACGGTGGCCGTCCGCACCATGTCCAGCGCCGACGCCCTGGTGGCCGAGTTCCCCGAGCGGGTACGCGCCGCCACCCTCGACCTGGCCGACCTCTCCTCCGTCGACGCCTTCGTCGCCGGCTGGGACGGGCCCCTGCACGCGCTGGTCGCCAACGCCGGGATCATGGCCCTGCCGACCCGCCAGCTCAGCCCGATGGGCTGGGAGCTCCAGCTCGCCACCAACTACCTCGGTCACTTCGCGCTCGCCCTCGGGCTGCACGACAACCTGCGCGCCGCCGGCACCGCCCGGGTGGTGGTCGTCAGCTCCGGCGCGCACCTGCGGGAGGCGTTCGACTTCGACGACCCGCAGTTCGAGCGGCAGCCGTACGACCCGTGGTCCGCCTATGGTCGGTCGAAGACCGCCGACGTCCTGCTCGCCGTGGGCATCGCCCGGCGCTGGGCCGCCGACGGCGTCACCGCAAACGCCCTCAACCCCGGCTACATCAACACGAACCTGCAGCGGCACATGGACGACGAGACGCTCCGCGCGTTCGGGGTCCTGGACGAGGCGGGCAACCGGATCGACCTGGAGTACTACAAGACGCCCGCGCAGGGCGCGTCGACCAGCGTGCTACTGGCCGCGTCGCCGCTGGTCGAGGGGGTCACCGGCCGGTACTTCGACGACAACCAGGAGGCCGAGGTCGTCGTCGGCGGCCCGGAGGCCACCGGCGGGGTCGCCGCCCACGCCCTGGACGTGGCCGCCGCCGACCGCCTCTGGACGTACGCCGAGCAGGCGCTCGCCGCGCGCTGACGCGGGATCCGGCCCGGCCGACCACGCCGACGCGGCGCCGTCGCGGTCAGGCCGGGCCGGCGGCCCGGGCGGGGGCCAGGGTGGTGCGATCCAGGATCCGGTCCCGGTCCGGGCCTTTCGCCACGCTGACCAGGAAACATCCGGTCCCCGGCCGCAGCTGCGCCGGCACGCCGAGCAGCGCGGCGCTGCGGATCAGCACGGCGGCGAGCTCCCGGTCGGTGAGCCGGACGCCCAGGATGTGCCGGCGGACGTGCCGCCCACCGGCGAGCAGCGCCGAACGCCAGGCCGCCTCGGCCAGCCGGGGCACCCAGATCCGGCGGGCCGTGGACGCGCCGGGCACCGACGGGGTGAACAGCTCCCGGCGCCCCTGCCGCCAGCCCACCGCCATCAGCCGCGCGTAGTCGACCCGGTGCTCGTGGGGCACCCGCAGCCGGTGCAGCTCGTAGCGGCGGCGAAGGCCCCCCACGGCCAGCTCGTGCCCGACCGGGATGCCCACCCGGTCCAGGAGCTGCCGCATCCGCTGGGCGGCGTCCTCCCGGTTGAACTCCACGACCGGCGCCGGGTACGCGACCGCCGCCCGCGCCGGCCGGACACCCGCCGGCGGCGGCATGCACCGCAGCAGGCAGGCGGCCTCGAACGCGTCGGCCAGTGTCAACCAGTCCAGCGGTGGTGACGGTAGGGACAGCGGTGGGCGCCGGTCGAGCACTGCGGGTTCACTGGCCAACGGAGATGCTCCCTTGTCGGAGTCGTGGTCTCCCTACCGTGAACGCTGGGTGGCCGTGACGGAACGGGTGCGGCCCAGGCTTGAGGAAATCTTGCGGGTGGCTCAGAGCTCGGTGACGACCACGTCCGCCTGGCGCGGCCGGCCCGCCGGCACCGGCTGCTCCACCACCGTGTACTTCAGGTCGCGCAGCGCCGCGATCACCTGCTCGGCGGTGCGGGGCCGGGCGCCGGCCAGCAGCAGGTCCCGGACCAGGCGGCCCTTGGTCGCCTTGTTGAAGTGGCTGACCACCGAGCGGACGGGCACGCCGTCGACCTCCCGCTCGTGGAGCACCCGCACGGTCACGGTCCGATCCGCCAGCTCGCCGCGGGGGGTCCACGTCGCCGCGTACGCGCCGGAGCGCAGGTCGAGCACCGCGCGCTCACCGGCCGCGGCCGCCAGCGCCGGCGCGAGGGCCCGACGCCAGTACGCCGACAGCCCACCCGGGCCGGGCAGCTTCACCCCGATCGGGCAGCGGTAGGGCGGAATGCGGTCGGTGAGTCGTACGGCGCCCCACAGCCCGGAGCTGATCAGCACCGACCGGCGGGCGGCCCGCTGGGCGGCCGGCGGCAGGGAGCCCAGGTCCAGCGCCTCGTAGAGCACGCCGGTGTAGATGTGGGCGGCCGGCGCGGTCGCGGCCCGGGCCAGCCGGACGTTGCGCCGCAGCTCGTCGCGCTGACCCTCGCTGAGCCCCAGCACGGCCCGGGCCGCCGCCTCGTCCGGCCCGTCGCAGAGCGCGACGAGCGCGGTCAGCACCTCCTCGCGGGCCGGGTTCAGCTCGGGCAGGGACAGCCGGGACAGGTCCAGGCGGCGGCCGGTGCCGGCGTCGGCCTTCCCCTCCGAGGGCGGCAGCAGGATGAGCACCGCTGGAATCTACCGCCACGGGCGCACCGGGCTCGGCGGGTGGTAGACGCGGTAGCCGCCCACGTCACGCACCGGGGTGCGGTCCAGTTCGTCGCCGAGCAGGCGGCGCAGCCGGAAGTCCGCCACCGAATCGGCCTCTACCACGTACCCGGGACGCGCCGCCCGCCCCACCTGCCGCCAGTACGGCAGGTAGCGGTTCTGCCCCGGCCGGAGGTTGTCGTCGACGACCCCGCACACCACCTCCTCGGCGGTGTCGAAGACGAGCCGGTTGCAGATCCAGTAGTCCCCGTACACCTCGTGCGGCCCGTCGGCGCGCAGCACCGTGGCCAGCTCCCGGGCCTGACGCTCCTCGTCCCGCGACGCCGCGACGCCGTCCGTGGCGTACCGCACGGTCACCACCAGGCTCGTCACGGCCAGCGCGGCCAGCACCACGGCGGCCACCGCGCCGCTCAGCCGACCGAACGCGCCGACCGTGCCCCGCCAGCCGGCCACCGCCGCCAGCCAGAGCGGCCAGAGCACCGCCGGCAGCGAGATCTGCAGCAGCGACAGGTAGCGCGCGTTGGCCAGCGGGTCGAGAGCGGCCAGCGGGCTGCGCACGTACGACAGGAGGGTGAGCGCCGCGCCCGCGACCAGGGCGAGGTGCGTGACCGGGCCGATCCGCCGACCGCGTGGCCCCCCGGCGGTGCGCCGGTAGAAGATCACGGCGAGGGCCGCCGCGACGAGCAGCAGCAGCGGATAGAGGTAGCCGAACCACTCCTGCCAGCGGCCGCAGCCGTCGATCGGGCAGAGCCCACCGGCCAGCGGCACCCCCTCCACCAGGCCGCCCCGCAGTCGCAGCGCCCACGACGGCTCCGGCCCGGGGCGGGTGCTGATCTCCCGGAGCACCGACCACGAGTCCTGCCCCGGCGGGGCGACCACGTTCGCCCAGATCATCGGGGCGACGCCCACGACGAAGCCCGCCACCAGCAGCGCCCCGGCCCAGCCGAGCAGCTCCCGGCGGATCGCGTAGAGCAGCAGCAGACCGGAGACCAGCAGGTACGGCGCGATCAGCCAGTCCGACCAGAGCGCCAGCCCGGCGAGGAGGCCGAACAGGCCGACGGCCGGCCGCCGACGGTGGATCGTGCCGGCGGCCAACCCCACGGCGACCAGCAGCATCAGCACCACCGCCGGTTTCGCCTCGGGTCGCCCGCCGACCACGGTCAGCTGGTCCCGGACCACCCGTTCCGGGCCGAGGGCCAGGAGACCGACGACGAACGTGGCGAACCAGGGCGCGCAGACGCGTCGGGTGAGTCGGTGGATCAGGTACAGGAAGAGCGCGTAGAGGACGAGCATCGGCAGCCGCAGCACGGGCCAGCTCGGCCCGGCCAGCCAGATCAAAGGCGCGGCCAGGTACGACTCCAGCATCCCCATGTAGCGCTGCCCGTAGAGGAAGACCGGGTGCGCCCGGCCCTCGGAGATGTGCAGCGCCGCCAACCCGAAGGTGGCCTCGTCACTGTTCGACGCGGGCACCGTGTAGAGCGTCAGGACCAGGCGGTAGCCGACCCCGACCAGCCCGAGCAGCAGCGCGACCAGCGCCGGCCGGTCGAGCCGCGGACGCCACCACCTTCTGTCCTGCACTGGTTGCGACACGACCACGCCCCCGTCGTCGTCCCGACCGGAGTGTTTCACGACCCCGACGTCGGGCGGGGTGGATCGGGGCAGACCGGTCGGGGAAGATCGCCTCGCGTGGCCGGGACCGCGGCGGTGTGGCAGGGTGGCAGCGTGCCATCGACTCCCGCCGGCCAACTGGCCGTCCCGCGCCTGCACCGGGCGGCGCGGATCGAGGACGCCGTGCACCAGCTCGTGGAGCGCCGGCTGCGGCGCACCGGCTGGCGGATCAACATCGTCGCCTACACGGGCTACGGCGGGCCGGGCTGGGTGCGGGTGATGTGCCGGGTGCTGCTGGGCCGCCCGGACACCCGCCAGCGGGCCCGGTTGGAGAAGGTGCGCGGGTGGCGCAGCTTCACCACCCTGCCCGCCAAGCACGTCACGGTGTCGATCGAGACCGGCGGGGTGCGGCACGAGGCGCAGGCGGACCGGAGCGGGTTCGTCGACACGGTGGTCGAGGCCGACCTGCCGCCGGGCTGGGGGACGGTCCGGCTGAGCGTGCGGGACGCCGAGCCGGTCGAGGCGCCGGTACGCATCCTCGACCCCGATGTCCGCTTCGGCATCCTCTCCGACATCGACGACACGGTGATGGTGACGGCGCTGCCCCGGCCGCTGCTCGCCGCGTGGAACACCTTCGTCCTCGACGAGCACGCCCGCGCGGCCGTGCCCGGCATGGCGGTCCTCTACGAGCGGCTGGTCACCGCCCACCCGGGCGCCCCGGTCTTCTACCTGTCCACCGGCGCCTGGAACGTCGCGCCGACGCTCACCCGGTTCCTGTCCCGGCACCTCTACCCGGCCGGGCCGCTGCTGCTGACCGACTGGGGCCCCACCGCCGACCGGTGGTTCCGCAGCGGACGCGAGCACAAGCGCGCCACCCTCGCCCGGCTGGCCCGGGAGTTCCCCGACGTGCGCTGGCTGCTGGTCGGCGACGACGGCCAGCACGACCCGGAGATCTACCGCGAGTTCGCGGCGGCCCACCCGGACAACGTGGCCGGCGTGGCGATCCGCCGGCTCTCACCGACGCAGGCGGTGCTCGCGGGCAGCCTGCCGGTGCCGCACGACAAGCCGTCGGCGGGGCCGGTGGGGCAGAAGTGGCTCTCCGCGCCGGACGGCGCCGGCCTGTGGCAGCTGCTCCGCGACGCCGGCCTGGTCTGACGTACGCCCGGAGACCTCCCGCGCCGCCGCGCGCCTCGACGCGCCGCCCCCCGCGACTCCCTGGCCTCTTGCGCAGCCCTTCTACGGTGATCCGCCGGATGGTGGCCCGCCGGGCCGCCGAGTCGTGGGGCAGGAGACCAGGTTGACGGGTCCGAAGGACGCCATCATGTTGTCCGCCTTCGCGGCGATGTTCGTGCTCAGCGGCTACCAGTTGCGGCGCCACTGGCGCGGTCAGGGGCGACGCGAGCTGGTGCGCGGTTTGTGGTTCCTGCCTGTCTCATCGGCCGCGAAGAGGGCGATGTGGCGGACCTTCCCGCTCATCTACGTCGCAACTGCGGCGATGTTCCTGGCGGTGATAGCCGGTGTCGTCGCCGGCGTCAGCGTTCTCATGTTCGTCGCCCTCGCTGTGCCCTGGACAGCCATGGTCACCGCGTTGGCCATCATGCTCTGGAACCGCCCCAGGTCGCTGGTCGCGCCGCCCTATCGGAGGGAGCGCGGCCTGGTGTCGCTGTGGATCCGCGGCCGGAGAGTGCGCCGAGCCGCGACGCGTAGGCGTCCACTGCCGAGCCGGTAATCATCCTGAGCGCCATGACGCAGAGGCATGATTATGACTCTGCGTCATAGCAATCAACAGTTGTCGGCGGCCGGAGCCGGCGGCACCGGCCCACAACGGCCGGGGCGGGCGGCGCCGACCCACAACGGCCGGAGCCGGGCGGTGCCGGCTCAGCCCGGGCGGCGTGACGGGTCACGCCGGGCGGAGCCAGAGCACGCCGAGCGGCGGCACCCGGAGCGCCGCCGACGCGGGGAAACCGTGCCACGGCACGTCCTCCGCGCGCACCTCGCCGAGGTTGCCCACGCCGGAGCCGCCGTAGTGGTGCGCGTCGGTGTTGAGCACCTCCCGCCACGTCCCCCCGGCGGGCAGGCCGACCCGGTAGTCGTGCAGCGGCAGGGCGGAGAAGTTCGCCACGCACACCAGCGTCGAACCGTCCGGGGCGATCCGGACGAACGACACCGTGTTGTTGGCGACGTCGTCCCCGGCGATCCAGCGGAACCCGGCCGGGTCCGTGTCCTGCGCCCACAGCGCCGGCGCGTCCCGGTAGAGCCGGTTCAGGTCACCCACCAGCCGCTGCACGCCGGCCCGCGCCGGGTCGTGCGTCAGGTACCAGTCGAGGCCGCGCTCCTCGCTCCACTCCCGGTCGTCGGCAAGCTCGCAGCCCATGAAGAGCAACTGTTTGCCGGGGTGCGCCCACATGTACGCCAGCAGCGCCCGCACGTTGGCCAGCCGCTGCCACGTGTCGCCGGGCATCTTGGCGGCCAGCGAACCCTTGCCGTGCACCACCTCGTCGTGGCTGATGGGCAGCACGTAGTTCTCGCTCCAGGCGTACGCGAGGGAGAACGTGAGCTGATGGTGGTGGTGCTGGCGGTAGATCGGGTCCTTCGACGTGTAGAGCAGGGTGTCGTGCATCCAGCCCATGTTCCACTTGAACCCGAAGCCGAGCCCGCCGTCGGCCGTCGACCGGGTCACGCCCGGCCACGCGGTGGACTCCTCGGCGACCATCAGCACCCCCGGGTGGTGCTTGTAGACGGTCGCGTTCACCTCCTGGAGGAACGCGATGGCCTCCAGGTTCTCCCGACCGCCGTACTGGTTGGGGGCCCACTGGCCCTCCTGACGGGAGTAGTCCAGGTAGAGCATCGAGGCGACGGCGTCCACCCGCAGCCCGTCGACGTGGAACTCGTCCAGCCAGTAGAGCGCGTTGGCGACCAGGAAGTTGCGCACCTCGCGGCGGCCGAAGTCGAAGACGTACGTGCCCCAGTCGGGGTGCTCGCCGCGGCGCGGGTCCGGGTGCTCGTAGAGCGGGGTGCCGTCGAAGCGGGCGAGGGCCCACTCGTCGCGGGGGAAGTGCGCCGGCACCCAGTCGAGCAGCACCCCGATCCCCGCCCGGTGCAGCCGGTCCACCAGGTAACGGAAGTCGTCGGGGTCGCCGAAGCGGGAGGTCGGCGCGTAGTAGCCGGTCACCTGGTAGCCCCACGAACCGCCGAACGGGTGCTCCATCACCGGCAGGAACTCGACGTGGGTGAAGCCCAGCTCTGTGACGTACGCGGTCAGCTCGTCGGCCAGCTCCCGGTAGCCGAGCCCGGGCCGCCACGAGCCGAGGTGCACCTCGTACACGCTCATCGGCTCCTGGTGCGGCTGCTGCCGGGCCCGCCGGGCCAGCCACGCCTCGTCGGACCACTCGTAGCGGGAGTGGTGCACGACCGACGCGGTGGCCGGCGGCACCTCCGCGTACGCCGCCAGGGGGTCGGCCTTGTCCCGCCAGCGCCCGTCGGCGCCGAGGATCCGGTACTTGTAGCGGGCGCCGGCCGCGGCGTCCGGGACGAAGATCTCCCACACGCCGGTGGAGCCGAGCGACCGCATCGGCCATCCGTCGTCCGGGGCCCAGCCGGTGAAGTCACCGACGACGCGGACGCCGCGCGCGTTCGGCGCCCAGACCGCGAACGCCACGCCCTCGTCGAAGACCCGCGCGCCGAGCGCCTCCCACAGCCGCTCGTGCCGCCCCTCACCGATCAGGTGCAGGTCGAGCTCGCCCAGGGTGGGCGGGTAGCGGTAGGGGTCGTCGCGCGGCACACCGTCGACCTCGACCCGGTAGTCCAGCACGGTGCCCGGCACGGTGGCCTCGAAGACGCCGACGTCGTGCACCCGCTTCATCGGGTGTCGCTCCCCGTCGACCAGCACGGCGACGTCGCCCGCCCCGCGACGCAGGGTGCGGATGGTCGTCCGGCCGTCGGCCGGGTGCGCGCCGAGCACGGCGTGCGGGTCGTGGGCGTGGCCGGCGATCAGCTGGTCCATCGGTCGTCGTCCTTCGGGGCGGGGGTGGTCGGGGCGGTGCCAGCCGAGAGGTCGTCGGGGACGGCTTCGACGGTGAGGTCCGCCGGGCCGGTCGGTGCGGCGGTCGGCACCTCGGGGGGAACCGGCCGGCGCACGGTCAGCACGTGGGCCGGTTGCAGGTACGGGTCGAGCCGTACCGCGTTGCGCTGCCCCCAGTCGTAGCTGGTGCCGGTCAGCTCGTCGTGGACGGTGAACCGGTCGTGCCAGTCGAAGCCGAGCGCCGGCATGTCCAGGGTGGTGTTGCCCCACTGCACGCCCTGCGGGTCGAACGAGCAGACCACGATGACGGTGTTGCCGGTCTCCGGGTCGTGCTTGGACCAGCAGAGCAGCGCCGGGTTGTCGATGTCGTGGAAGACCAGGTTGCGCAGCCGGCGCAGGGCGGGGTTGTCCCGGCGTACGCGGTTGAGCACCGCGATGAACGGGGCGAGGGAGCGGCCCTGCGCCTGTGCGCCGGCCCAGTCCCGGGGGCGCAGCTCGTACTTCTCGTTGTCCAGGTACTCCTCCGCGCCGGGGCGGGCGACGTGCTCGAAGAGCTCGTAGCCGGCGTACAGCCCCCAGGAGGGGGAGAGCAGCGCGGCCAGCACCGCCCGGATCTTGAACATCGGCGGGCCGCCGTGCTGCAACGACTCGTGCAGGATGTCCGGGGTGTTGGGCCAGAAGTTCGGTCGCATGTAGTCGGCGGCCGCGACCAGCTCCTCGCAGTACGCGCGCATCTCCGCCGCCGAGGTGCGCCAGGTGAAGTACGTGTACGACTGGGTGAAGCCGATCTTGCCGAGGCCGTGCATGATCGCCGGGCGGGTGAACGCCTCGGCCAGGAACAGCACGTCCGGGTCGACCTGCTTGACCTCCGAGATCAGCCAGTGCCAGAAGTCGAACGGCTTCGTGTGCGGGTTGTCCACCCGGAAGATCCGGATGCCCTCGCCCACCCAGTGCAGCACCACCCGCAGGATCTCCGCCCGGATGCCCTCCGGGTCGTTGTCGAAGTTCAGCGGATAGATGTCCTGGTACTTCTTCGGCGGGTTCTCCGCGTACGCGATCGTGCCGTCGGCCCGGGTGGTGAACCACTCCGGGTGCTCGGTCACCCAGGGGTGGTCCGGCGCGCACTGCAACGCCAGGTCCATCGCCACCTCCAGGCCCTGCTCGGCGGCCGCCGCGACGAAGTCCCGGAAGTCCTCCGGCGTACCCAGATCGGGGTGGATGGCGTCGTGCCCGCCCTCCTCGGCGCCGATCGCCCACGGCGAGCCGACGTCGTCCGGGCCGGCGGTGAGCGCGTTGTTGCGGCCCTTGCGGTTGACCCGCCCGATCGGGTGGATCGGCGGCAGGTAGAGCACGTCGAAACCCATCGCGGCCACCCCGGGCAGCCGCTGCGTGGCGGTGGCGAACGTGCCCGAGCGGGCCGGCGTGTCGACGGTCGCCGGCACCGCCCCCTCGGAGCGGGGGAAGAACTCGTACCAGGCGGAGAAGAGGGCCCGCTCGCGGTCCACCCACAGCCGGTGCTCCTCGCCGGCGGTCACCAACTCCCGCACCGGGTGCGCCCACAGCAGGTCGGCCAGGTCGAGCGCCACCGCCACCCGCGCCGGCGGCGCCAGGTCGTCGTCCCGCAGGGCGGCCGCCGCCGCGACGACCCGCTCCCGCTCGGCGGCCGGCACCAGCGCCGCCGCGGCCTCCAGCACCCGCGCGCCCTCGGCCAGGTCGTTGGCCAGCTCCGCCGCCCCCTGCCCGGCGGCGATCTTCTTGGTGACCGCGTTCTGCCACGTCAGGTACGGGTCCTGGAACGCCTCGACGGAGAAGGTCCACTCGCCGACCGCGTCCGGTGTGATGGTGGCGTGCCACCGGTCCTGCCCCGGCTCGCCGGGCCGCATCCGGGTGAACGGGCGGGTCACGCCGTCCGGGCCGCGCCAGACCACGTTGCAGCCCAGCGCGTCGTGCCCCTCGCGGTAGGCGCGGGCCGCCACCGGCACCCGCTCGCCCACCACCGCCTTCGCGGGGTAGCGACCGCACGAGACGACGGGGGAGACGTCTTCGATGGGGAACCGTCCAGTCACCCCGCCAACCTACTGCCCGAGATCGCTTCGCGCTCGGCTCAGCCCGCCGCTCCCACCGACCGGTAGACCTCCAGCGTGCGCGCCGCGATCGCGTCCCAGGAGAAATGCTCCACCGCCCGCCGCCGACCCGCCCGGCCGAACTCGGCGATCCGCGCCGGGTCGGCCAGCAACTCGTTCAGCCGGGCCGCCAGGTCGGCCACGAAGCGCTGCGGATCCAGCGGCCGCCCCGACCCGTCGGTGGCCTGCTCGATGGGGACCAGCAGCCCCGTCTCGTCGTCGGCCACCACCTCCGGGATGCCGCCGGTGGCCGTCGCGACCACCGCGGTCTCGCACGCCATCGCCTCCAGGTTGACGATGCCCATCGGCTCGTAGACCGACGGGCAGACGAAGATCGTGGCGTGGGTCAGCACCTGGATCACCTCGTGCTTGGGCAGCATCGCGGCCACCCAGACCACACCGGAACGCGTCGCCCGCAGCTCGGCCACCAGATCCTCCACCTCGGCGGCGATCTCCGCCGTGTCCGGCGCCCCGGCGAGCAACACCAGCTGGGTGTCCGACGGCAGCTCCCGCGCCGCCCGCAGCAGATACGGCAGACCCTTCTGCCGGGTGATCCGCCCGACGTAGACCACGCTGGGCAGCGCCGGGTCGACGCCGAGCCGGTCGAGCACGTCCGTGCCCTTGTCCGGCGCGTACTGCACCGTGTCGATGCCGTTGTAGACCACCCGAACCCGGCCCGGGTCCACCGCCGGGTAGGCGGCCAGCACGTCCCGTCGCATCCCCTCGCTGACCGCGATCACCGCGTCGGCCGCCTCCACCGCCGTCCGCTCGCACCACGAGGAGAGGGCGTAGCCGCCGCCGAGTTGCTCGGCCTTCCACGGCCGCAGCGGCTCCAGGCTGTGCGCGGTCACCACGTGCGGCACCCCGTGCAGCAGCTTCGCGGTGTGCCCGGCCAGGTTCGCGTACCACGTGTGGCTGTGCACCACGTCGGTGCCGGCCGTGCCGGCGGCCATCTCCAGGTCCACGCCCATCGTGCGCAGCGCGGCGTTTGCGCCGGTCAGGCCCGGCGGTTCGGCGTACGCGGTGACGCCCGGCTCGGTGCGGGGCGCGCCGAAGCAGTGCACCCGCACGTCGGCGAGCCGACGCAACTCCCGGGCCAGATACTCCACGTGCACCCCGGCGCCGCCGTAGACCTCCGGCGGGTATTCACGGGTGAGCAGATCGACGCGAAGCTGTCCGGTGGCCGGGGAGGAGTCGGTCATCCCCGCACCCTAGTGCAGAAGTCCGACCGTACGAGTGGTGAAGTCGGACGCGGGTGGTTAGCGTCTGAGCATGGCTGCCAAGGTGCTCGCGATCGTCCTGGCCGGCGGAGAGGGCAAGCGCCTGATGCCGCTGACCACGGACCGGGCCAAGCCCGCCGTGCCGTTCGGCGGGATGTACCGCATGGTCGACTTCGTCCTCTCCAACCTGGCCAACGCCGGCTTCCTCAAGATCGTGGTGCTGACCCAGTACAAGTCGCACTCGCTGGACCGGCACATCACCAAGACCTGGCGGATGTCCACCCTGCTCGGCAACTACGTCACCCCGGTGCCGGCGCAGCAGCGCCGCGGTCCGTGGTGGTTCGCCGGCTCGGCCGACGCCATCTACCAGAGCTTCAACCTCATCAACGACGAGCAGCCCGACTATGTGATCGTGTTCGGCGCCGACCACATCTACCGGATGGACCCCCGGCAGATGGTGGACGACCACATCGCCTCCGGCGCCGGGGTGACCGTCGCCGGCATCCGCCAGCCGCTGTCGACCGCCGACCAGTTCGGCGTCATCGAGGTGGGCGAGGACGGCCGGCGGATCCGCGCGTTCCGCGAGAAGCCCACCGACGCCGTCGGCCTGCCCGACGCGCCCGACCAGATCTACGCCTCCATGGGCAACTACGTCTTCACCACCAGGGCGCTCTGCGAGGCCGTCGAGCGCGACGCGGGGGACAAGACCAGCAAGCACGACATGGGCGGCAGCATCATCCCCATGCTGGTCGAGAAGGGCGAGGCGAACGTCTACGACTTCAAGGACAACGAGGTCCCCGGCAGCACCGACCGCGACCGCGGCTACTGGCGGGACGTGGGGACCCTCGACTCGTTCTACGACGCGCACATGGACCTGATCAACGTCCACCCCGTGTTCAACCTCTACAACTTCGACTGGCCCATCTACACCGAGCAGCCGCCGTACCCCCCGGCGAAGTTCGTCCACCAGTGGGGCGAGCGGGTCGGCCGCGCGGTCGGCTCGATGGTCTCGCCCGGCGCGGTCATCTCCGGCTCGCTCGTCGAGAACTCGGTGGTCTCCCCGAAGGTCAAGGTGCACTCGTGGGCCCACGTCGACGGCGCGGTGCTCATGGAGGGCGTCGAGATCGGCCGGCACGCCGTCGTCCGCCGGGCCATCCTGGACAAGAACGTCTTCGTGCCCGAGGGGGCCGAGATCGGCGTCGACCTGGAGAAGGACCGGCAGCGTTACACCGTCTCGGAGAATGGCATAGTGGTGATCGGAAAGGGCCAGCGGGTCGAGCCGTGACACCGGTCGCGACACGCATGAGACCGCCCGCCGCCGGGTAGCAAGCGGCGTCCGCCCCATCCGCGAGGAGGTTGCCGCAGTGACCCACCCCCGTGCCGGCCAGCCCGCCGAGCCCACCGACCTGGTCGACGTGCCACGCCTGGTGACCGCCTACTACGCGGAGCACCCGGACCCGCAGGACCCGGCGCAGCAGGTCTCCTTCGGCACCTCCGGCCACCGCGGGTCGAGCCTGCGCCGCGCGTTCAACTCGGACCACATCCTCGCCGTCACCCAGGCGTTGTGCGACTACCGGCGCGAGGCCGGCATCGACGGCCCGCTCTTCCTCGGCCGCGACACCCACGCGCTGTCCACCCCGGCCGCGGTCGACGCCCTGGAGGTGCTCGCCGCCAACGACGTCACCGTGCTCGTCGACAGCCGTGACGGCTACACACCCACCCCGGCCCTGTCGCACGCCATCGGAACCCACAACCGGGGCCGCACCACCGGCCTCGCCGACGGCATCGTCATCACCCCGTCGCACAACCCGCCCGACGACGGCGGCTTCAAGTACAACCCCACCCACGGCGGCCCCGCCGACACCGACGTCACCCGGTGGATCCAGGACCGGGCCAACGCCATCCTCGCCGGTGGGCTCGCCGTCGTCCGCCGCATCCCCTACGCGCGGGCCCGCGCCGCCGACACCACCGGGACGTACGACTTCCTCGGCGCCTACGTCGACGACCTGCCGGCGGCCATCGACATCGACGCGATCCGGTCCGCCGGCGTCCGGATCGGCGCCGACCCCCTCGGCGGGGCCAGCGTGGCCTACTGGGGCGAGATCGCCGAACGGCACCGGCTCGACCTCACCGTGATCAACCCGACCGTCGACCCAACCTGGCGGTTCATGACCCTCGACGGCGACGGCAAGATCCGGATGGACTGCTCCTCGCCCAACGCGATGGCCTCGCTGATCGCCGCCCGCGCCGACTACCAGGTCTCCACCGGCAACGACGCCGACGCCGACCGGCACGGCATCGTCACCCCCGACGGCGGCCTCATGAACCCCAACCACTACCTCGCCGTGGCGATCGGGCACCTGTTCCGCACCCGCTCCCAGTGGGGCCCCGCCGCGGCCGTCGGCAAGACCCTCGTCTCCTCCTCCATGATCGACCGGGTCGCCGCCGACCTCGGTCGGCCGCTGCTGGAGGTGCCGGTCGGCTTCAAGTGGTTCGTGCCCGGGCTGCTCGACGGCACCGTCGGCTTCGGCGGCGAGGAGAGCGCCGGCGCCTCGTTCCTGCGCCGCGACGGGCGGACCTGGACCACCGACAAGGACGGCATCCTGCTCTGCCTGCTCGCCTCCGAGATCATCGCCACCACCGGCCGGACGCCCAGCGAACACTGGACGGAGCTGGCCGAGCGCTTCGGCGCCCCCGCGTACGCCCGGATCGACGCGCCCGCCACCCGGGAGGAGAAGGCGGTGCTCGGCAAGCTCTCCCCGGAGCAGGTGACCGCCACCGAGTTGGCCGGCGAGCCGATCACCGCGACCCTCACCTCCGCGCCCGGCAACGGCGCCCCCATCGGCGGCCTCAAGGTCACCACCGAGTCCGGCTGGTTCGCCGCCCGCCCCTCCGGCACCGAGGACGTCTACAAGATCTACGCCGAGTCGTTCCAGGGGGCCGACCACCTCACCCGCATCCAGCAGGAGGCGAAGGACCTCGTCGCCGAGGTGCTCAAGCAGGCCTGACCCGGTCACCGGGTCGGTGGCGGCAGCTCCCGGCGGCTCAGCTGCTCCCGCAGCCCCTCCGGGAGCAGCTCCCGCAGCTGCTCCGGCAGCAGCGGCAGGTCCAACAGGCTGAGCTTCAGCTGGTTGCGTTCCTGGTAGCGGCGCGGATCCAACCGCACCACCAGCCCCGCCTCCCGGCGGAAGCTGATCTCGACCGCCCCCTGGGTCGCCGCGTCCCGGATCACCAGGCCGTCCACCTCCACCGCCACCGGCGCCGACCCGGGCGTCAACTCCAGGCGGATCGTCTCGTCGGGGGAGAGCACCACCGCCCGGGAGATCCCCGCCATCGGCGCCGACGGCGTGACCACCACCGCCTGGGCCGCCGGGGAGACCAACGGACCGCCCGCCGCGTAGCTGTACGCGGTCGACCCGGTCGGCGTGCTCACCACGATCGCGTCGCAGCGGTAGTAGCCGTACCGTTGCCCGTCCACCGCCAGGGTGGCGGTCACGAAACCGGCCCCGGGCTGACGCACCAGGGCGATGTCGTTGAACGCCACCAGATCGTCACCGCACACGCCGCAGACCAGGCAACTGTGCGTCTCCACCGTGAAATCCTTGTTCGCCAGCCGGTCCAGCGCCGCCGGCAGCTCCGGCGGCTCCACCTCGATCAGGAACCCCAGGCGGCCGAGGTGCACGCCCAGCACCGGCTTCGGGTCGTCGACCACCATGCGCAGCGCGCCGAGCATCGTGCCGTCGCCGCCGATGCTGATCAACGCGTTCACGGTGCGGGGCAGCTCGTCGGCGGGCAGCGCCTCGACGGACGCGGGCACCCGATCCCGGTCCTCCGCGCGTACGGCGAGGCCCTTGCCGTGCCGGGTCGCCCAGTCGGCGATGATCTCGACGACCTCGGAGACATCCCTCGTCGGGTGCAGCACCAGCCCGAGCAGGGTGCGGTCCATGCCTCCACCTCACCACAAACCGAGCCCTGACGCGCGCAGTTGGATGGCAGGGGACGGCTCGGCCCGGCTGTACACTCCTCGCAGTCGCCTTGCAGCCCGCCCGAGCTGAGGCGGTTCGTGCGTTCGGCTCTGCCGAGAGGCTGATCCGGGCCGAAGCGCGTGACCTCCCGTGACCACCCTCGTTGAGCCTACCGTCGGTGGATAACGGGGGCCGAGATGATCCTGCTGTTCTTGCCGGTCCTCGGATTGGCTGCTGTTCATTACCTGGTCGCAATTCGGCGTTACGGCGTGCTTTCGCCGGACGGGCTGTTCGTGCTGTGTCAGTTGCTGATGCTGTACGGGACATTGCGATTGATTGATCCGGTGTCCAAGGTTGAGGTCTTCTACGGACAGATCATGGCTGCGGCAATTGCTATCTACATCGCCGCCAGTCTGGTGACCTTCCTCTCGGTCAGGCACAGCGAGATGATGGCGGCAAATCGTCCGGCCGGCCAAGCGACATACCAGGTCTCGCCCGTGCGACCGACAGGTGCAATTCTGTTCGTCGTCCTGATCTCGATCGTGGTGACGGCAGCCTACTTTGCAGCGGTCGGATACAGCGCCTTCATAGAGGGCCTCCGGGGTCAACTAAGTGGCGTTCCTGCGGACATCGCCACGCTCCGTCTCGAGTCGTACGCGGGCGACAAGTACTTCTATCCCGGATACGTCAATCAGTTCAAGAATGCGATACTACCGTCGCTGGCTCTCGTTCTGATCGTCTGGTCGTTCAATCGTGGCGGACTCCTCGCCCGAGTCCTCTCGGTTGCGCTTGGCGGAGTCGCCCTACTTGCGTTGATGGCTACCGGTCAACGCGGCGCATTGGTGCTCTTCGTGCTGACGGCGATGGTCTACACGTTCCTGCACAACCGCAGGCGGATGCCTCGGGCGGCTCTGCTGGTGCCGGTGGCCATCGGCTTACCACTCATGCTGTTGTCCACCTACGTGCTGGCGCGGAGTGCCGACAGCACGGAGAGTCCGGCGCGCGCAGCCATGAACGACCTCATAGCCCGGTTCATGAACGACAACCAGGTTTCTGGGCTTGCTGCCTTCAACTACACGATGGGCAGTCGGGTCCAAAACGGCGGAGAGTGGCTCGATGGGTTGGCCGGCATACTGCCAGGCAATCGTGGGAGCACCCTGAGCGCCGAGGTTTTCTACACGATGTACGGGTCAACCCGGGGCACGTCTCCGCCGTCGTTGTGGGGTTCCATCCACTACAACTTCGGCACCATTGGATTGATTCTTATCGCCGCGCTACTCGGGGTGCTCATGCAACTGCTGACTCAGCGGACCATGCGGCGCGCAAGTTACAATTCCCTGGAACTCGTGGGATTCTCTGGGGTCACCGTTGTGCTCGGCACGTGGATGGCAGGGGGGCCCGAGACGCCGCTGAACGTCGGTCTGGTCGCATATCTGGGCCTGTGGTACTGGGGCAGTCGAATCGGTGTGGGTAGGCGGCAAAGCAGTCACCGTCGGGGCGCGCTGACGGAACGACCACCACGGGCACCCGTATTTGTCGGTGTGGCGGCGGGAGGGGCGTACGACCCTCGTCACTCGCCCCAAGTCGTGTACGGGGCCAGACGTCCTTGACCGGGCTGGTCCGGCAACACGATACCTCTCGAGAAGGCGGCGAGAGTTCGGGGATTGGGCACGCTCGGGGTGTAGGGGCACTGTTTGCGGTGCTTCGCAACAGACTCGGCGACAACCGACGAGGTGTGCTGACGATTGCAGCCGGTAGCGTTATCGGCCAAGTGCTCCTGCTGCTCGCAGCACCGTTGCTCGCACGTCTGTACACTCCATCGGACTTCGGTGTCTTCGCGGTGCTCTCAACCCTTGCGGCGATAGTCGGATCGGTGGCTGCCGGCCGGTTCGAACTGGCGGTACCACTTCCCGAGCGAGACCGCGACGCGCATGTCCTCGTCGCCCTCGGCCTAGTCGTGACCCTTGCCACCGCGTTGTTCGGGACGGTTGTCGTTGCAACGGCGAGAGACGAGATCGCCGAACTCTTCGGACAGCCGTCGCTGCGGTCCTGGCTCTGGCTGACCCCGTGGACCGCCGCCGCCATGGGCGCAGTCGTCGTTCTTAATCAGTTGGCCGTCAGGTATCGACGATACGGCGCGATCGGCCGGCGGAATCTGCTCCAGTACAGCGCGATGTTGATCAGCCAAGTCGGTGCCGGCGTGGCCGGGCTCCGGTCGGGCGGTATGGCGCTGGGTCTCGCGGTCGGCCAGGTCGTCGCCGCGATGAGTCTGCTACGCGGTGTCCGTGGACGAACAGTCAAGGCAAGCGCGACGCCGCGTCCGACGCTGTGGCAGATGGCCGTGCGATACCGACGCTTTCCTCTTCTGCTGGCGCCGTCCGGCCTACTCAACGTAATCGGGTTACAGGCTCCCGTCCTGTTCATTGCCTACCATTACGGGGCCGAGGTAGCTGGATGGCTCGGGCTGACGCAGCGGATCTTGGCGATGCCGGCGGCATTGATCGGATCGGCAGTCGCGCAGGTGTACCTCGCGGAGTTGTCCCGCGCTGCCCGTAGCGCCGACCGCGGACATCCACGGAAGCTGTTCGTGAAGGCGAGCCGGCAGCTGACCGTGGTCGCCAGCGTAGCGTTCGTGGTTCTGGTTCTCGTCGCGCCGTCGGCCTTCACTGCGGTTTTCGGCCCTGAATGGGCGAACAGCGGCCGCTACGCGCAGGCGCTGGCGATCTTCGTCGCCACCCAACTCGTCGCTTCACCCTTGTCGCAGACGCTCGTCGTCCTCGAGAGGCAGGGCCTTCAACTCGCCTGGGACGCTGGTCGGGTGTTGGTGGTGACGGGAGCTGTCTGTGCGGCGGCACTGTCGGGAGCCTCCGCGTTGGCAGCGGTGTGGACGTTCGGGGCGTCGGCGGCAGTCTCGTACGTGTGCGGCTGGCTGCTGTCGCTCTGGGCCGTAGAGCGGGAGCAGCGGCGTGAGTCGTTGCGGCCGGCGGATGACCGCGGCGACCGAGTTGTTGCGTAAGGCGGCAGGCATCTCAGTTGGGCGTCGGTTGGAGGACATTGGGCTCGCACTTTGAGACGTGGGGTGTCCTGACGAGTTCGTTCGACTCGGTCGGCGCCTTGTCTGGCCAGCCGTCGGGCAGGTCCTCAGAGGGCGCTGGTGATCACACGGGCAATCCGTTCGCCTGCCCGGCCGTCCCACAAAGGCGGTGTGACAGTCTCGGCCGGCCGCGGCCGGCCGAGCGCTGCCCGTATCGCCGTCGCAAGCTCGGACCGTTCGACCAGTTCGTTCGTGCCGTGAGTGATGGTCACCGGTCGTTCCGTGTCCGGTCGTAGAGTCAGGCACGGAATACCGAGAATCGTGGTTTCTTCCTGCACCCCGCCCGAGTCGGTGATTACTGCCGCCGCACCACGGACCAAGCTGAGGAACTCGATGTAACCCAGGGGATCGACGGCCCGGACCTGCGGGTGGTCAAACATTCCCGCCGCTGCGAGGCTTGCCCGACCGCGCGGATGAATCGGTATGACGACCGGCAGGTCTTCGGCGGCGGCGTGGACCGCCTTGGCGAGTTCGGCAGCGTCGCCAGGGTCGTCCACGTTGGCGGGTCGGTGCAGGGTCGCTACAAGGTAACTTTCGGGCAGCCGTACGGCGGCGCGGATGCCTGCCACGTCAAACTGCTCGAGGTTGGCCAACAATGTGTCGATCATCGGGTTACCCACGAAGTGGATCCGGTCGGCGGCGACACCTTCACTGGCGAGGTGCGCAACGGCGTCCGGGCTGGTGGCGAAGAGCAGGTCCGAGAGGCGGTCGGTCACCAGCCGATTGATCTCCTCCGGCATGGCCCGATTGAAGCTACGCAGACCTGCCTCGACGTGAGCAATCGGGATCTCCAGCTTGGCGGCGACCAGCGCGGCGGCAAGCGTCGAGTTGACATCGCCGTAGACCACCAAGAGTCGGGGCCGCTCCTCCAGCAGAAGGGCTTCGAGGCCGGTCATGATGGCGGCGGTCTGGGCCGCGTGACTGCCCGAGCCCACACCGAGGTTGACGTCCGGCTCGGGTAGACCGAGTTGCCGGAAGAAGACGTCGGACATCCGTTCGTCGTAGTGCTGTCCGGTATGGATCAGCCGCTGGTCGATGCCACGGTCGCGTAGCGCGCGTACGACGGGAGCGGCCTTCGGGAAGTTCGGTCGGGCTCCCGTGACGTGCAGGACTTGGACCGGCATGGTTCTCCTTGGGGTGTGCTGGGTTCAGGCGCTGATGAGGCGTTTCTGCAGCGGCAGAGTCTCGATCTCCCAGACGAACTCCGTGCGACCGATCTCGTGGCAGTGTTTGGCCAGGGTCAGCACGGTCGGTAGATCGGCGGCCAAATCGATCAACAGGTCCCGCAGTGGCTCGACCTCGACGGCGGAGGTCCAACCCAGCCGGTGGCGTTCGACCAACGCCCTATTCTCGGGAAGGTTTCCGGCGATCACTGGGCGGCCTGCGACGACCCCTTCGAATATCTTGTTGGAGAGCGAGTCGTTCGCCGCGTCCACCGCCTCGTACAGCGCGGTGCCGACGTGCGCCCGCTGGTAGCAGAGCGGCACCTCGTGGGGGGCGCAGGCCCCCTCCAGCGTGATGAAATCGCCGGCGCCAGCAGCGGCGATGCGGTCGCGCAGCGACTGTCGGTACTCCGTGCCGGCCGGACCGGTGATCGTGAGTTGCACCGGTGAGCCGGCGGTTCGTGCCGCGACGACGGCGTCGATCAAGGCCTCGACCCCTCGGCCCGGATATAGGCTGCCGACACAGGCGATCCGCAGTTCGGGGCCAGCGGGTGGTGGCGTGAAAGTCGGCGCGAAAGAGGCTGTCGGCACGTTCCGCATCACCAACACGTCCTCAACCTTGAGCGCGCGGAACAGCGCCGCATGACTCTCGCAGACCGCCACGATCGTGAACGGGTGTCGGCGCGCTGCTCGTCGGAGCAACCATGGTTCGATCCGGGAGAACCACGAGGCAAGAGAGCCTCTGGTGCGGATGCCACCCGGGCGTTCGCGGCAGCTGATCACAACCTGGCTGCCCCAGCGACGACGATGTGCGATGCCTAGCCAGAAGAGCGCGCTGTGACCCACGAGGATCGTCCGGGCGGGCGTGGCGAGGATCCGGCGGCGAAGCCGCCAGAGCGCAGGCAGATACCCCACCAGCAGATTGCGGATCGAGGCCGCGAGCGTGCGGCGGTCGTCGATCTCACCCACGGGAAGTTGCTCGACTTCGACCCCGTCGATCTCGGACTCCCCCGGGTCGTCACTCGTGCCGAGACGGCCGGCTCGGGCGAGGGTGATCGCGCGAACCTCGCCCGGGCGACCCAGGGCCATCGTGCCGGCGATCTTGCGAGTGCGAGTCGAGTGGCGGTACGGGGCGAGGTCACAGAGCAGCAGAGTGGTACGGGTGATCGAGGTCATCACGCTTCTCTCTGGTCCGTCGACGGTGTCAGCCGGCTCGGTGCCGGGATTGGGCGGGCGGGCCGCGGTTGCTGCGCTGCCAGGGGCTCAACGAGAAACCTCGGACTTCGTCACGTGTAGTGACCATCCAGGTGCTATGAGTTGACTCCGAGTCGGAGGTCGGTCCTCGGTAGACCGGTCAACATCCGATCGAGTCGACTCCCGCGGTGATCCCTGTGCGCGAGGCTGCAATGAGCTGGCCGTCCGACCGGGCGTCGATCTTCGCGGCATCGGCTGGTGCCCAAGACGTTGTTATAAGCGGATTATCCGTTTCTATCCCGGACGATGGCTCGTTGCCGAATTGGTGGCTGGTGCCTGCGTTTCCACACGTGCGTGTGCTGGCGCCTCCCACTGCGACGAACGGAGCTTCAGTGAATTCATTGACAGCCGGACGCCGGGTGCTGATTACCGGAGGCACCGGTTCCTTCGGGCAGACCATGGTGCGTAGGTTGCTCGACCGAGGCGCCACCGAGGTGCGGGTGTTCAGCCGGGACGAGGCCAAGCAGGACGCCATGCGTCGGTCGCTCGGCGATGGGCGGGTCCGCTACTACGTCGGCGACGTGCGCGACTACGACTCCGTGCTGCGGGCCAGCAGGGGAATCGACTTCATCTTCCACGCGGCCGCGCTCAAACAGGTGCCGTCGTGCGAGTTCTTCCCGCTCGAGGCGGTGCGAACCAACATCGTGGGAAGCGGCAACGTCGTCGAGGCCGCCGAGCGTAACGGGGTGGGCTCGGTGGTGGTGCTCAGCACCGACAAGGCCGTCCACCCGGTCAACGCGATGGGCATGAGCAAAGCTCTCATGGAGAAGGTCGCCCAGGCTCACGCCCGCAACAACCCGAACAGCGCCACCACCGTCTCCTGCGTCCGCTACGGCAACGTCATGTATTCGCGTGGCTCGGTGATCCCGCTCTTCGTCGAGCAGATCAAGGCCGGCCGAGCGCTGACGGTGACCGACCCGGGGATGACCCGGTTCCTGATGTCGTTGGCCGACTCGGTGGAACTGGTCGAGCACGCCTTCGCACACGCACGGCCCGGCGACATCTTCATCCGCAAGGCTGCCGCCTGCACCGTCTCTGACCTCGCCGAGGCGGTGTGCCAGCTCTTCGACGTGCCGTTCAAACTCGACATCATCGGCGTACGGCACGGCGAGAAGCTGGACGAGACACTCGCCAGCCGGGAGGAGCTGACCCGCGCCGAGGACTTCGGTGAGTTCCTGCGGGTGCCGCTGGACGCTCGTGACCTCAACTACTCCCTGTACGTCTCCGAGGGCGAGCTCGGTAAGGGGCCGGTTGAGGACTTCAACTCCGCGAACGCGCCGAGGCTGGGCGTACCCGAGATCGTCGAGCTGTTGAAGACGCTGCCCGAGGTGCGCGCGGAGCTGGCCCTGCGGGACCCGGTGCTCGCGTGCTGAGGCTCGCCGTCACCGGCGCCGGCGGATTCCTCGGCTGGCACGTCCGGGTACTGCTGCGCGCGATGGGCTGGCCGGAGCCGATCCTGCTCAGCCGTGCGGACCTCACCGACCCCGGCGTCGTCGCCGCGAAACTGGCCGGAGTCGACCGGGTGCTGCACCTGGCAGGCGTGAACCGGGGGGAGCCGGCCGACGTCGCCGCCGGCAACGTCCAGCTCGCCGTCCAGCTCGCCGACGGCTTCAAGCACTGTGCGACCCCGCCCGCCGGGATCGTGTACGCGAACTCCGTGCAGGCGGGCAACGGCACTCCGTACGGCGATGCCAAGGCCGAGGCCGCACGCCTGCTGGCCGACATCGACGTCGACCTGGACGACGTGCTGCTGCCGAACCTCTACGGCGAGCACGGTCGGCCGTACTACAACTCAGCGGTGGCGACCTTCTGCCGAGTGCTCGCCGAGGGCGGGCAGCCGGAGGTGCACGCCGACCGCGAGCTGAACCTCGTGCACGTCACCGACGCGGCCGCCCGGCTCGTCGGAGCGCCGGTCGACGGCTCCTGGGACCCGGCGATGCCGGCGCTGCGGATCGGCGTTCGCGCACTGGCCGACCGACTCACCGAGGTGGCCACGACGTACCGGACGGGGGAGATCCCGCCCCTGGTGGACCGGCACGACGTGCGACTGTTCAACACCTACCGCTCACACTGCTTCCCGGCGCACTACCCGATCCCGCTGCCGCGTCGGGCCGACGCGCGAGGCGAGTTGGTCGAGACGGTCAAGGCACACGGCGGGGCGGGGCAGACGTTCTGCTCCACGACCCGGCCCGGTATCACCCGCGGTGAGCACTTCCACCTCGCAAAGGTGGAGCGGTTCGTGGTGCTGCGCGGCTCGGCCGAGATCAGCCTCCGTCGCGTCGGCGACGCGGAGGTGCTGCGGTTCCCGGTCACCGGCGACGAGCCGGTGCTGGTGGACATGCCGACGATGTGGGTGCACAAGCTGGTCAACACCGGTCCCGACGAGTTGGTCACCATGTTCTGGACCAACGAACTGTTCGATCCGGACCGGCCGGACACCTGGCCCGAACCGGTGGAGGCGGCCGTGGCGGTCGGAGCGTGAAGATCGGCCTGATCAGCCAGTGGTATCCGCCGGAGGGCGTGTTCATCCCGGGCAACCTGGCCGAGCAACTCGCCGATCGCGGGCACGAGGTACGCGTTCTGACCACGTTCCCCAGCTACCCGTACGGTCGGATCTTCCCCGGTTGGCGGCAACGTTGGCGGCACCGGGAGAACGACGGAGCGGTCGCCGTCCAGAGGGTGCCCGCCTACCCCAGCCACGACACGTCAGCCGCCCGGCGGGCCCTGAGCCACCTCTCCTTCGGCGCCAGTAGCGCGGCGGCGGTGGGGTGGCTCGCCGGCGTCGACGTCACGTACGTCTACCACCCGCCGCCCACGTCGATCGCCGCCGCGGCCGTGCTGCGCCTCGCCCGACGGACGCCGGTCGTGCTGCACATCCAGGACCTGTGGCCCGAGTCGGTGCTCGGATCCGGGATGGCGCCGACCGGCCGGGCCGGGAGGACCCTGGAACGCGCGCTCGGCGGATTCATGCGCCAGACCTACCGGCTGGCCGACGCGGTCGTCGTGATCTCTCAGGCGATGGCCGAGCAGGTCGTGGCGCGAGGCGCCGACCCGGACCGGGTGCGCGTGATCTGGAACTGGACCGACGACGCTCTCTTCCGGCCCGTGCCCGTCACGGAGGAGGCCCGCGCGATACTGGGCCACCGCGGGCGCACCACCATCATGTTCGCCGGCAACATCGGCCTGTTGCAGGGCATCGAGACGGCAATCCGGGCGGCCGCTGCCGTTGACCGGATCGACCTGGTGCTGGTCGGGTCGGGGGCTGGCGAGGACGCCGCCCGCCGGCTCGCGGCGGACCTCGGGGCCGACAACGTCCGGTTCGTCGGCCGGCGTCCGGCCGACCAGATGGCCGAGCTGTACGCCGCCGCGGACTGGCAGTTGGTCTGTCTGCGCGACGTGCCTGCGCTGCGGGCCGCTGTCCCGTCGAAACTGCAGGCGGCATTGGCCTGCGGTGTGCCGGTGATCGCCTCGGCCGCCGGCGACACCGCCGCGTTGGTGCGGTCGGCCGGGGTTGGTCTCGCCTGCCCGCCTGAGGACTGGCGGGCACTGGCCGAACGGTTCGTGGCGGCGGCTGATCTGCCGGACGCCGCCCGGCGGGAGTTGGGCGATCAGGCCCGCCAGGTCTACCAGGAGCGAATGTCGCTGCGTGTGGGCGTCGACCAGTTCGAGGACGTCCTGACCAAGGTGGCAGCAGAGAGAGGACGGGCATGACGAGAGTCATGACGGTGGTCGGCACCCGACCGGAGATCATCCGGTTGTCCCGGGTGTTGGACCGGCTGGACGACACGGTCGACCACGTGCTGGTGCATACCGGCCAGAACTGGGATCCCACCCTGTCCGACGTGTTCTTCACCGAGCTCAGGCTGCGTCAGCCGGACCGGTTCCTGGAGGTCGACACCACCTCGCTCGGACGGGTCCTCGGCGGCGTGCTCGTCGGCATGGAGCAGGCGATCACCGACCTGCGGCCCGACGCGTTGCTGGTGCTCGGCGACACGAACAGCTGCATCGCCGCGCTGATGGCCCGGCGGATGCGGGTGCCGGTTTACCACATGGAGGCCGGCAACCGCTGCTTCGACCTGAACGTGCCGGAGGAGACCAACCGTCGGCTGGTCGACCACGTCGCCGACTTCAACCTCGTCTACACCGAGCACGCCCGGCGTAACCTGCTGGCCGAGGGCCTGCACCCGCGCCGGATCCTGCACACCGGCTCGCCGATGCGCGAGGTGTTGGAGCACTACCGCGCCGAGATCGACGCGTCGCCGATCCTGCGGCAACTCGAGCTCGACCCGCGGCGGTACTTCATGGTCAGCGCCCACCGCGAGGAGAACGTGGACCGGCCGGACCGGCTGCAGCGGTTGCTCGACTGCCTGCGAGCGGTCCGCGACCGCTGGGGTTACCCGGTGTTGGTGTCCACCCATCCGCGCACCCGCAAGCGGCTGGAGGCGCTGGCGCCGGACCCCGCGGCGTTGGAAGGGATCGCCTTTCACGAGCCGTTCGGTCTGATCGACTACGTACACCTCCAGACGAGGGCGTACTGCACGCTCTCGGACAGCGGGACGATCAGCGAGGAGGCCGCGATCCTCGGCTTCCCCGCGGTCACGCTGCGCGAGTCGATCGAGCGGCCCGAGGCGCTGGACGCCGGCGGCATCATCATGACCGGTCTTGAGCCGGCCGGTGTCGTGGAAGCGGTCCAGGTCACCGTTGACCAGGTCGCCGCGCACGGGGTGCCATGCCCGGCCGACTACCAGGTGCCGGACACCTCCCGGCGGGTGGTGGACTTCATCCTCTCCACCGTTCGCCGGCACCACGACTGGGCGGGCATCCGCCGCTGATTTCAACCTCACGAGGGGCCGGCGATCGCGTCACGCGTTCGCCGGCCCCAATGTCTGTCGCCGGTTTTCCCGGCGCTCATCGCGCATCGACGGGCCCGCTCTCGACACGTCGGGGGCGGAACCGCGACGCGGTGCCACCCCCGATCCGACTCCTCCGCGCTTGAAGCGGAGCCGGCAGATTCAGTGCGACGACAACGGCACACCCAGCGGGTCGTCCACCACCGGGAGGACTGGCTGGGCGCAGAGGAGCGCGAGTTGCTCGACCACCTTCGCAGGTTCGGCGTACGGGTCGAGCCCGCTCACCTCCATCGGGTCCAGCGCGGGAACGGCCACGTGCGACACCAGCGGGTGGAACGGCCGGGTGTCGACCTCTCCGGTCCCGAGCAGGTCCTCGTGCAGCTTCTCGCCGGGGCGCAGCCCGGTGTAGACGATCGGCACCGAGCTTGAGGCGTGCTCGGCCATCTGCTTGGCCAGGTCGGCGATGCGCACCGGCTCACCCATGTCGAGCACCAGTGCCTCACCGTCCCGCCCGATCTCGGCGGCCTGGAGCACCAGGTGCACGGCCTCCTGAACGGTCATCAGATAGCGGGTGACCTCCGGGTGCGTGACGGTCAGCGGCTTGCCGGCCTCGATCTGCCGCTGGAACGCCGTGACGACGGAGCCGCGGCTGCTCAACACGTTGCCGAATCGCACGCTGAGGAAGGTCCCCGGGAACCGGGACGCGGCGTGGGCGGTCAACCGCTCGGTGATCCGCTTCGAGTAGCCGAGCACGCTGATCGGGTCGGCCGCCTTGTCGGTGGAGATGTTCACGAACTTGGCCACGTCCTGGCAGGCGTCCAGCACCGACAGCGTGCCCCAGACGTTCGTCATGACGGCCTCGCCGGGGTGGCGCTGCAACAGCGTCAGGTGCTTGAGCGCCGCGGCGTGGAAGATGATCTCCGGCCGCCGTTCCCGGATGATCCGCCGGATGCCCTCGTCGTCGCGCAGGTCGGCGAGGATCAGCTCCGGGCCGTCCAGCATGGCCCGTCCCGCGAGCGACATCTGGAGACTGTGCAGCGCGGACTCGTCGCGGTCCAGCATCATCAGCTCGCCCGGGTCGGCCTTCATCACCTGGCGGCACAGCTCCGAGCCGATCGAGCCGCCGGCCCCGGTCACCAGGATTCGTCGCCCGGTCAGGCTGTTGCCGCGCAGCGGCAGGTCGCTGACCACCTGCCGGCGGCCGAGGAGGTCGCTGATCTGCACGTCGCGTACGTCCGTGACGGTGATCCGGTGGTCCACCAGGTCTCGTACCGGTGGCAGCACCTTGAACGCCGCGCCGATCTGGAGTGTGGCCTCGCGGATCTCCCGGATGAGCGCGGCCTCGGCGTTCGCCACGGAGAAGATGACGGTGGTTGCGCCGGTACGCCGCACCGCGGCGGCGACGTCCCGTCGACCGCCGAGCACCCGCACCCCGCGGATGCGCAGGTCGTGCTTGTCCGGGTCGTCGTCGAGCGCACCGACCGGCAGGTAGCGGCCGCGCGGGTCGCTGAGCATCGCCCGGAGCAGTCCCTGCCCGGCATCGCCCATGCCGAACAGCAGCACCGGCGTCGACGACCGCACGTCCGGCCGCATGGCGAGGTCGCGCCGGTGCCGGTACGCGAACCGGGCGCCGAGCATGAACAGCAGGGCGAGGGCGCCGCCGACCAGCGGGGTGCTCGCGGGCACCGGCCGGTCGTGCGAGGGCAGGAGACCGAGCAGCACGATGGCTGCGGTGGCGATTGCCGTCCCGGCGACGCCCTGGACCTCCTGGAGGCTGCCCAGGGGGTGTCGTCCGGAGTAGAGCCGGCGCAGCGCCGCCACGGCCACGTGCACGACCGCGGCGACGGCGCCGATCGCCGCCGCCCGGCCGAGCTGACCCGGGGGTGGTTGAAACTCGTACCGGGTCCAGGCGGCCGCGACGAAGCCACCGACCCATGCGGTGGTGTCCGTGGTGAGGAACCCGACGGCGCGGCGACGTGCCCGGGCCCGACGGGTCCGGCGATCTGTCTGCACGCTGCTCTCTGTTTCCTGCGGCATGTGGGTGGCTCCCTGTTCGTCTGCCGACCGCTTCCGCCCGTAGGGCAGGAGAAGCTTTATAACCTTTGTCCTTGTTACAGGCTATGGCTGCATGTTTGGGTGAATTCGGCTGGCATGAGTCGAATATCCCAATCTGCCGTGACGATGTCAGCGGGCCGGCACGCCCTTCACGACGGCCTGCTCCGGCACGTCGCGCACGACGCAGGCGCCGGCACCGACCGTGCTGTCCCGCCCGACCCGCAGGCCCTGCAGCACCGCGGCCGTGGTCCCGATCAGGACGCCCTCGCCCAAGTGGCAGTCACCGGACACGGCGGCGAGCGGGTTGACCCCGACGAAGTCGGCGAGGGTGCTGTCGTGGCCGACCGTCGCGTTCTGGTTGAGGTGTACGTGCCGGCCGATCGTGACGTTCGTGGTGACCCGCGCTCCGGCGAAGGCCACGAATCCCGGCCCGTAGCGGGTGTCCGACCCGATCGTGGCGTCGGGGTGCACGAGGCTCGCGGCCGGCGTCCGGTACCCGTCGAGTCGGCGGGCCACCGCCCGGCGCACCCGAGGGTCACCGATGCCGATGACGTGCTGAACCTCCGGCGGTGCGTCGCGCAGCCAGGCGATGTCACCGAGGAACGGCACGTCGAGCTGCTGCAACCGCTTGAGGTTCACCTCGGTCGGCCGGTCGTCGACGACCCCGAGCAGCCGCCACGTCGGCAGCAGGGCGGCGTCGTTCATCGCCCGCGCGATGGTCAGCACCTCCCGCCCGTGCCCGCCGCAGCCGATCACCACGAGTCCGGTCGTCACGCCGTCGATCCTCCGGTCCGTACGGTGAGGAACTCGTCGATCGCGGCGAGCACCCGGCCGATCTGAGGCTCGGTCAGGGCGCTCCCGCTGGGCAGGGTGAGTCCGTCGGCGAAGAGCCGTTCCGCCGCGCCGGTGAGCGCGCTCTCGGCGCCGTCGTGCACGGGTTGCAGGTGCATCGGTTTCCAGACCGGGCGAGTCTCGATGTTCCGTTCCCTCAGGTGCGCGGCCAGGTCCGCGGCCCGCCAGCCGCTGCGCCGCTGCTCGACCGTGACGACCGTCAGCCAGCAGTTCGACTCGGCGTCCTCCGCCCCGAGCAGCCGGACCCCCGGGACCGGGGCGAACAGCTTGGCGTAGCGGTCGCGGAGCTGGCGGCGTCGGGCGATCATCCCGTCCAACCGGACGAGCTGGGCCCGGCCGAGGGCGGCGAGGAGGTTGCTGAGTCGGTAGTTGTAGCCGGTCTCCCGGTGCTCGTAGTGCGGCGTGGGCTCCCGTGCCTGGGTGGAGAGGTGTCGTGCCCGGGCGAGCAGCGCCGGATCGTCGGAGACGAGCATCCCGCCACCGGAGGTGGTCATGATCTTGTTGCCGTTGAAGGAGAGCGCCGCGACCGCGCCGAAGGAGCCGGCGGGGCGACCCCGGTGGGTCGCCCCCAGGGCCTCCGCCGCGTCCTCCACCAGCGGGATTCCGGCGTCGGCGCAGAGCGGGACCAGCGCGTCGTAGTCGGCGCAGCTGCCGAACATGTCCACCGGGACGACGGCGCCGATCCGCTCGCCACGGGCGCGCAGTCGTCCGATCAGGTCGGCGACCAGGCCGACGTCGACGTTTCCGGTCTGCGGATCGCAGTCGACGAAGACCGCGCGTGCACCGATGTACCGCACCGCGTTCGCCGTGGCGACGAACGTCAGGGTGGGTACGAGGACCACGTCACCGGGCTGTACGCCGACGCCGAGCAGCGCGAGGTGCAGGGCCGCCGTACCTGAGCTGACGGCAACGGCGCCGCCGGTGCCGATGCGTTCGGCGATGTCGCGTTCGAACGCCTGAAGGTCCGGGCCCGCCGGCGCGACCCAGCCGGAGCGCAGGGCGGCGATCAGGTACGACTCCTCGAGCGGTCCGACGTCGGGCGGCGAGAGCAGGATCGGCTCGGTCATCGGGTCAGTTCCTCGGCTCGTCATACCGTTGTCCGGTCGCGCTGCGGCGGCGCCGGGCGATGGGGCGTGCCGAGGAACTCCGGGGCGGTCGCGGCTCCCGCGGCCGTGATTCCCTCGCGGCGCAGCACCGTGCGCACGGTCGCGACGAGGATCGAGAGATCGAGCCGAAGGCAGCGCGTGTCGACGTACTCCACGTCGTAGTCGAGCTTCTCCTCCCAGCTCAGACTGTTGCGGCCGCGGACCTGGGCCAGCCCGGTGACGCCCGGCCGCACCTCGTGACGGCGGGCCTGCCACGGCGAGTAGCGCTCGAGGTACTCCGGCAGCAGCGGCCGCGGCCCGACCAGGCTCATGTCGCCGCGCAGGACGTTCCACAGCGTCGGCAGTTCGTCCAGGCTGGTGGCCCGCAACCAGCGTCCCAGCGGAGTGAGCCGGTCGCCGTCGCCAACCAGGCCGCGGCTCGGGTCCGGCGGGCGCATGGTCCGGAACTTCACCACCTCGAACGGCACGCCGTGCAGGCCGCTTCGGCACTGACGGAACAGCACCGGGCGACCGAGCCCCACGGCGACCAGCACCGCCACCGCCGCGACTATCGGGGCGAGGAGCACCAGCAGGATTCCGGCCAGCGTCGCGTCGATGATCCGCTTGCCCCGATCGGAGCGGGCCGGCGGAACGGGTCGATCGGAGGCGTTCACAAGACCACCAGGTACCGGCACCGCTTCGACCTCCGGGGAATGCGACAAACAGGGCAAATTAGTTCTTATCAGGAACAGACGTCGCACCAGCGCCGAATGGTGACACTCGGGCTGCTTCGCCCCGATCAACCAGCAAACTCCTCAGCTGGACACGGCTTCGCCGCCGCCTCGTGTGCGGTCGGATGATCTGCGGACCGAGCGGTAGAGCCGCGAAGGCCGGACGGCCGAGGTCACTGCCCGCCGGTCGGGCGATGGACAGCGCGCGTCCCGAGCGTCGTGGCTCGGGCGGCGTCAGGTCGGCGGCACGGTGGGGTTGGGTTGGCCCTAGACGTCGTTGCCGGCGTCGAGTCGCCGGGTGAGCAGGACCCGCAGCGGGATCGACTCCCCGTCCCGGCCGCCTTCGCCCACGATCAGCGGTGCCGCGCTCGGCTCGAGCTCCGCACCGAGCAAGCGGGCACGTAGACCGCCGGAGGCGGTCAGCAGGTACCACCGGCCATCGACGTCGACGGCTCGGCTTCGGGCCTGGTCCACGTACCATCCGCTGAGCCGCGTCCGGTACCGACCTCGCCCGTCGTAGGACCGTGCGGTCAGCCGGGTCGGGCGCAGCCCTCGGCGGTCGGCCTCGGCCACGAACCAGGCCACGATCTCGGCGGCCTGCGCGTGCTCGGCCGCTCGTCGCCGGGCGTCGGCCTCCGCGTGGGCGAGCACCGCCCGCCGCTGCCGTTCGCGCCAGTCCAGGCCGTCGTCCGCACGCACGCCCCGACGGTACGCCCCGCCGCCCGCCGCCCGCCGCCCGCCGCCCGCCGGGTCGCCTGGCTGCCTGGCTGTTGGCTGCTTGGCCGCCAGGGCAGAGTGCTCGGCGCTGATGACGCTCCCGGTGCCGCCGGGCGGTGCGGCCGAGCCACGACGTTGAGCTGTGGAGACGCACGTGGTGGTACTGCGGCCACCTCCGCGATCCCGCGAGGCCCCGCGATCCGGCGGCCGCGGGGAAGGCGGCTCTGCCTGTCGCGGCGAAGATCATGAAGTTGCTGCGGTGCGCGTCGTCAGTAGTCGGCTCCCTGTCGAGCTGCCCCATATCTGGGGCAGCTCGACAGGGAGCGCACCTCTATCCGCCTGGTCCGGCCAGGCCCGCGGGCCCAGCTCAGGCCCGCGGGCCAGGCCAGCCAGGCCAGCCCAGCCAGGCCAGCCCAGCCCAGGCCGCCGGCCCAGCCAGCCCAGCTCGGCCCAAGCCGGCTTCGGTCAGGCCAGACCGGCGCGACGCAGGGCGTCCGCCATGGCGCTGTTGGCCGGCGCCGCCGCCGCGCCACGGCCCTGCCGGGATCCGCCCCGATCACCGCCGCCCTGGCCGCCACGACCGCTGCCGCCCTGGCCGCCGCCGCCCTGACCGCCACGACCGCTGCCGCGCGGACCGCCGCCCTGACCCCCACCGCTCTGGCCACGACCGGCCTGACCGGCGGCGTCGCCGCGCCCGCCGGTGTCGCCTCGGCCGCCGCGAGCCGGGCCACCGCGACCGGTGGTCTCGGCGCCGGGCTCGTCCTCCAGCCGCAGGGTCAGCGAGATGCGCTTGCGGGGCACGTCGACGTCGAGCACCTTGACCTTCACCACGTCGCCCGACTTGACGACCTCCCGCGGGTCCTTGACGAAGGTCCGGGACATCGCCGACACGTGCACCAGGCCGTCCTGGTGGACGCCCACGTCGACGAACGCGCCGAAGGCGGCGACGTTGGTGACCACGCCCTCCAGCACCATGCCCGGCGTCAGGTCGGAGATCTTCTCGACGCCCTCGACGAAGGTGGCGGTGCGGAACTCGGGTCGCGGGTCGCGGCCCGGCTTCTCCAGTTCGGCGAGGATGTCGGTGACCGTCGGCAGCCCGAACGTCTCGTCCACGAAGTCGGTGGCCTTCAGCCCGCGCAGGATCGTCGACTTGCCGATGAGCGACCGCAGGTCCTGCCCGGTGGTGGCCAGGATCCGGCGGACCACGGGGTACGCCTCGGGGTGCACGCTGGACGAGTCCAGCGGGTCGTCGCCGTCGGGGATGCGCAGGAAGCCGGCGCACTGTTCGAACGCCTTCGGGCCGAGCCGAGCGACCTTCTTCAGCTCCGCCCGGGAGCGGAACGGCCCGTTGGCGTCCCGGTGCAGCACGATGTTCTCGGCCAGCCCGGCACCGATGCCGGAGACCCGGGTGAGCAGGGGAGCGGACGCGGTGTTCACGTCGACCCCGACGCCGTTGACGCAGTCCTCGACCACCGCGTCCAGCGACCGCGAGAGCTTCACCTCCGACAGGTCGTGCTGGTACTGGCCGACCCCGATCGACCGCGGGTCGATCTTGACGAGCTCGGCGAGCGGGTCCTGCAGGCGTCGGGCGATGGAGACCGCGCCGCGCAGCGAGACGTCCAGGCCGGGCAGCTCCTGGGCGGCGTACGCGGAGGCCGAGTAGACCGACGCGCCGGCCTCGGAGACCACGACCTTGGTGAGGTTGAGCTGCGGGAACCGCTTGATCAGGTCACCGGCGAGCTTGTCCGTCTCCCGGGAGGCGGTGCCGTTGCCGATCGCCACCAGCTCCACGGCGTGCGCCCCGGCGAGTCGCGCGAGGGTCTCGATGGAGGCGTCCCACTGCCGGCGTGGCTCGTGCGGGTAGATGGTGTCGGTGGCGACGACCTTGCCGGTGGCGTCCACCACGGCCACCTTCACCCCGGTACGCAGACCCGGGTCGAGGCCCATGGTGGGTCGGGCGCCGGCGGGTGCGGCGAGCAGCAGGTCGCGCAGGTTCGTGGCGAAGACGCGTACCGCCTCCTCCTCGGCGGCCTGCCAGAGCCGCATCCGCAGGTCCGCGCCGAGGTGGATGAGGATGCGGGTGCGCCACGCCCAGCGGACCGTGTCGGTCAGCCACCGGTCGCCCGGCCGCCCCTGGTCGCTGATGCCGAACCGCCCGGCGATCGCCGCCTCGTAGCGGCTCGGACCGGTCGGGACGGCGTCGGCCTCGCCGGCCTCGTCCGGCTCCATGGTCAGGTCGAGCACGCCCTCCTTCTCGCCCCGGAACATCGCGAGGATGCGGTGCGAGGGCAGCTTCGTGTACGGCTCGGCGAAGTCGAAGTAGTCGGCGAACTTGGCGCCGGCCGACTCCTGCCCGTCGCGTACCCGCGACACCAGCCGGCCGCGCGACCACATCTGCTCGCGCAGCGTGCCGATCAGGTCGGCGTCCTCGCCGAAGCGTTCGATGAGGATCGCCCGGGCGCCGTCGAGCGCGGCCGCGGCGTCGGCGACGCCCTTCTCCGCGTCCACGTAGCCCGCGGCGACCGTACGCGGGTCCTGCCCCGGGTCGGCGAGCAGCGTGTCGGCGAGCGGCTCCAGCCCGGCCTCCCGGGCGATCTGCGCGCGGGTGCGCCGCTTCGGCTTGTACGGCAGGTAGATGTCCTCCAGCCGCGACTTCGAGTCGGCCGCCATGATCTGGGCTTCGAGGGCCTCGTCCAGCTTGCCCTGGCTCCGGATCGACTCCAGCACCGCGGCCCGGCGCTCGTCCAGCTCGCGCAGGTAGCGCAGCCGCTCCTCCAGGGTGCGCAGCTGGGTGTCGTCGAGCAGGCCGGTGGCCTCCTTGCGGTAGCGGGCGATGAACGGCACGGTGGCGCCGCCGTCGAGCAGCTCTACGGCAGCCCGCACCTGCCGCTCGGCCACGCCGAGCTCCTCGGCGATGCGCTGATGAACAGAGAGGGTCACGATCTCGATCCGCCTTCGGGAGTGGTTTCCGCCGAGCATTGTGCCGGGTTAGCGTGGCGATCATGGAACCACCTGTGGAGCCGCGTGTCCGGCGGCTCTTCGGCGGCAGCGCCCGCACGCTCGGCGACCTCGCGGCCGACCCGTTCCGCTCCGACCGGGACCGGATCGTGGGCTCGCCGTTCTTCGCCCGGCTCGGCGGGGTCACCCAGGTGATCAGCCCGGTCGGGTCCGGCCTGCTGGTGCACAACCGGCTCACCCACAGCCTGAAGGTCGCCCAGGTGGCCCGGGCGATCGCCGAGCGGCTCATCGCCGACGAGGACCGGCGCGCGCTGCTGGACTCCCTCGGCGGCTGCGACCCGGACGTGGTGGAGGCCGCCGCGCTCGCCCACGACCTCGGCCACCCGCCCTTCGGGCACCTGGGTGAGCGGGTGCTGGACCGGCTGGCCCGGCAGCGGCTCGGCCTGCCCGACGGGTTCGAGGGCAACGCGCAGTCGTACCGGATCGTCACCAGCACCGAGATCCGCGGTGCGGCCACCACCGGCCTGGACCTCACCGCGGCGGTACGGGCGGCGATGCTCAAGTATCCGTGGACGCGGCTCGACCATCCGGACCCGCACCCACGGCTGCTGGACCCGCCGCCGCGCGGGGCGAGCGTGCCGCCCGACGACCCGGAGAGCGGCTCGTCGAAGTTCGGGGCGTACCGCACGGAGATCGACGACCTGCGGCAGGCCCGGGAGCCGTTCGCCGGCCGCATCCCCGACTGGCAGCAGACCGTCGAGGCGTCGGTGATGGACACCGCCGACGACATCGCGTACGCGATCCACGACGTGGAGGACTTCTACCGGGTGGGGGTGCTCCAGCAGGGCGCGGTCTCCGCCGAGCTGACCGCGTGGCAGCGGGAGGCCGGCCAGTTCCGGGCGGTCACCGACCGCGCGTTGGACACCGCGGCCCGCCGGCCCGGCGCCGCGATCGAACGGCTGCGCCGGCAGCTGCACCGCAAGGACGCCTGGGTCGCCGACGACGACGCCTTCGCCGCCGCCGTCGAGCACGTCCGGGCCGAGCTGGCCGAGGGGCTGCTCGCCGTGCCGTTCGACGGCTCGATCGAGGCCGAGCAGTACGTGGCCCGGTTCTCCGCGCGCTGGTCCACCCGGTTCGTCGAGGCGGTCACCGTGACCGCGCACCCGTCGGTGCGCTCCGGCTACGTGCTGCTCGCGCCGGCGCAGTGGCACGAGGTGCAGGTGCTCAAGTTCGTGCACCACCGGTTCGTGCTGGCCCGCCCCGACCTCGCCCTGCACCAGCGTGGGCAGGCCCGTCTGCTGGGCACCCTGGTGGAGGCGCTCTGGGAGTGGCTGCTCGACCCGGAGGAGGAGTCCCGGCTGCCGCGGCGGCTGCACGACCTGGTCGAGCTGGCCGAGGCGGAACTGCATCCCCGCACGCCGGACCGGATCGGTCGGGCCCGCGGGCGGGCGATCATCGACTTCGTCGCGCAGCTCACCGACGGCCAGGCGGTGGCCCTGCTGGACGCGCTCTCCGGTCGGTCCGGCGCGCTCTGGACGGACGCGTTCGTCCTCTGACAGCCCGCCGACGCCCTCGTCCGCGGGCCCCGCGCCGGTCTCAGGCCACCGACTGCCACCAGCCGTCGACCGCCGGCGGGTCGTCCACGACGACCCGTTCGCCCGGCCGGGGTACGGCGATCCGCACGTCCCGGGCCTTCGCCTCGGCCCAGAGCCGGTCCACCGGCTCCGCCCAGTCGTGCAGGGCCAGGTTGAACGTCGCCCAGTGCACCGGGACGAGCAGAGCGCCACGCAGGTCGAGGTGGGCGGTGACCGCCTCCTCCGGGTACATGTGGATGCTCGGCCAGGCCCGGTCGTACGCTCCGATCTGCATCAACGTCACGTCGAAGGGCCCGTGCTCGGCGCCGATGGCCGAGTAGCCGGCGAAGTAGCCGGAGTCGCCGGTGTAGAAGACCTTGCGGTGGGCACCGGCGATGACCCAGGAGCTCCACAGTGTGCCGTCGCGGCGCAGCCCGCGACCGGAGAAGTGCTGCGCGGCGGTCGCGATCAGCTCCAGCCCGGCCACCCGGTGGCTCTCCGACCAGTCCAGCTCGACGATCCGCTCCTCGGGCACACCCCAGCGGTCGAGGTGCGCGCCGACACCCAGCGGCACCACGAACGGGGCGGACTGGCCGTCCAGCAGGGCCCGCACGGTGGGCAGGTCGAGGTGGTCGTAGTGGTCGTGGGAGATCAGGATCGCGTCCAGCGGCGGCAGTTCGTCGAGGCGCACCGGCGGCTCGTGCAGCCGGCGGGGGCCGACCAGCGCGGACGGCGAGCAGCGCTCACTCCACACCGGGTCGAGCAGCACCCGGCGACCCTCGATCTCGACCAGCGCCGAGGCGTGGCCGTACCAGACGATGTTGAGTTCCCGGGCCGGGTCGACCTCGGGGGGCGTCCCGGTCGGCCGCAGCAGCGGCACCGGGCTGCCCGGGCGGCGCTTCTGCTTGCCGAAGAGCAGCTCCCAGGCCAGGTTGCGCCCCGGCTCGGCGAGGGTGGACCGGACGCCGGCGACGTTGTGGAAGGTGCCGTCGCGGAACTGCGGCGACCGGGCCGCCCGCTCGGCGCGACGCCCGACCAGCCGGCCGCCCAGCGCCAGCGGTATGTCGCGGGCCACCCAGGCCAGCCCGGCGAGCGCGGCCACGCCGGCCAACCCACCGAGACGCCGGCCGAGGCGCCGGTCCTGATCCGGTCGTTCCGCTGATCCGCGCATCGTGGTCCCTCCGGCTCGTCCCGCATACACCGTAGTCACCGGGCGCCGCCGCGCTCCGGGGAACCCGGCGCGCGGCGGCGGTGAGAGGCCCGATCGGCGGGGCCGGCCCGGGTCAGCCCCCGTTGCTGGGCCGCTGCCGGGTCAGCCGGTGGCGGGCACCCGCGCCGGCCAGGCGGGACGTGGCGTCCAGGAAGACCCGGCCGAGGCGGGCCCGGGCCTGCACCGCCGGATGGGTGGCGCCGAAGTTGTCCGGGTCGGCCTGGCCGTCGGCGAAGAGCGCGTACGTGAGCAGCGGCGCGCCCGCCGGGTCGAAGACGATGCCGGCCTCGTGCCGGGCGGTGCCGAACCAGCCCGCCTTCGTGGCGACCCGGGCGCGCTCGGCGGACGACATCTCCCGCCGGATCCCGTCGGTGAACGCGATCGGGGAGCGCAGCAGGTCGAGCAGGAACGCGGTGGAGGCGGGGGAGAGCAGCGTGCCGGCCACCAGGGCGCGCAGCAGCTCGTGGGTCTCCCGGGGGGTGCTGGTGCCGAGGAAGAACCGGTTGGGGTTGGCCACCGGCTCCACCTGCGTGTTCGGGAAGTCCTTGGCGACCAGAATGGCGTTCAGCTCGGCGGCCGGGCAGACCAGGCCGCAGAGGCGTACGGCGGTGTCGTCGGAGACGGTCAGCAACGCCGCGAGCGCGTGCCCGAGCGTGACCGAGCTGGGGTAGGCGTTGTCGAGGCTGAAGATGCCGTCGCCACCGGGCACCACGATCGCGGCGGTCACGTCGACCCGCTGGTCCAGCGTGAGCAGGCCCCGGTCGACCTTGTCGAGCACGGCGGTGGCGACCGCGATCTTGTTGACGCTGTACGCCTCGATCCGCAGGTCGGGATCGTCCGCCACGGCCACCACGGGGTCGCCGCCGGCGCTGCCGGCCACACTGACGTACGCCTGCCAGTTGCCGCCGGCCCGCGTGGTCTCCCGCTCGTAGACCCGGGCCACCCGGCGGGCCACCTGCTCCGGGGTGGCGGCGGGCACCTCGGCCTCGGCGGACGCCGGGGCGGCGGTGCCGAGGACGGTGCCGGCGGTGGCCACCGTGCCCAACCCGAGCGCGGTCCTGCGGTTCACCCTGATAGTCAATCGTCTCTCCCGTCGTGGTGCGCCGGAGAGTTCTCCGGCCCACCACCCTAGGCGAACCGATCGACGTCGGTGATCCCGTCGACGGGTCACCGGACGGGGCGCCGGACCAGCGCGCCGACCTGGCCGGGCAGGTTGCCGGCGGCCCGCAGCACCCGCCCGAGGTCGGGCAGCCAGCCGCCGTGTACGGCCTCGCTGGTCGGGTCCGGGGCGAAGACGACGCCGTCGTGCGGGTCGACGGCCGCGTCCAGCCCCAGGCGTCGCATGAGTGGGCCCACCAGGACGTCGTAGACCCCGGGCAGCAGCGTGAAACCGGCCCGCATCAGCCCGTTGAGCGGGCCCACGGACACCTCGCGGCGGGGGTGGTCGGCGCAGTCCAGGATGGCCCGGGCCACCCGCTTCGCGGAGGCGATCGGCGGCGGCGGGCGGCCGACCTGGCCGGCGTGGTTGGCCGCCCGCTGGTAGATGGGGGTGTCGACGCTGCCGGGGCTGACCAGGCAGACGTGGATGTCGGCGTCGTCGCGCAGCTCCTGCTGGAGGGTCCGGACCAGCCCGGCCAGTCCCCACTTGGCGGTCGCGTAGCTGCTCAGGTAGGGCGCGGTGATGTGCCCGAGCACCGACCCGGTGATGATCAGCGTGCCCGCCGAGGTGGCCCGGAAGTGGCGCAGGGCCACCCGGGTCGCCTCGGCGACGGCCAGCAGGTCGGTGCGGACCACCTGGTCGAAGACCCGGGCGGGCAGCTGTTCGAACCGCCCGTACGCGGTGACCGCCGCGGTGTGCACCCAGACGTCGATCCGGCCGAACCGGTCGACGGCCGCGTCGGCCAGCGCCTCCAGGGCCCCGGGGGTGGTGACGTCGGTGGGCACGGTGAGCACCTCCGCGCCGACTCGCGCACACTCGTCGCGTACGTCGGCGAGGGTGCGCGGGGCGCGGGCGGCGAGGACCAGACGGTCGCCGCGCTCGGCGAACGCCCGGGCCGCGGCGCGCCCGATTCCGCTGGTCGCGCCGACGAGCACCACCACCCGACTCACGGCGCGAGCACCACCTTGACGCAGCCGTCCCGCTTCTGCTGGAACATCTCGTACGCCTCGGGCGCCTGCGTCAGCGGCATCCGGTGGGTGCGCAGGTCCTCCACGCACAAGGGGTCGTCGTCGCGGTCGAGCAGCGGCAGGATCTCGTCGACCCAGCGGCGGACGTGGCACTGGCCCATCCGCAGCTGGATGCCCCGGTCGAACATCTCCATCATCGGCATCGGGTCCTGCTCGCCGCCGTACACGCCGGAGAGCGAGACGGTGCCGCCCCGGCGGACGGCCTTGAGGGCGGCGTGCAGCACGCTGAGCCGGTCCACGCCGGCCCGGTCGATCATGTTCTGGGCGACCCGGTCGGGCAGCAGGCCGACGGCGGCCTGGGCGAGTTTTCCGGTGGGGGAGCCGTGCGCCTCCATGCCGACGGCGTCGATCACCGCGTCCGGGCCGCGGCCGTCGACGAGGTCGACGAGCGCGCCCGGGACGTCGTCGAGCTCCCGGACGTCGAGGACCTCCACGCCGTGCCGACGGGCCAGCTCCAGGCGTTCCGGGACGAGGTCGAGGCCGATGACCCGGTCGACGCCGAGGTGCCGGGCGACGCGGGCGCAGAACTGGCCGACCGGGCCGAGACCGAAGACGGCCAGGGTGCCACCGGGTGGGGTGTCCGCGTACTTCACCGCCTGCCAGGCGGTGGGGAGGATGTCGGAGAGGTAGAGCCAGCGTTCGTCGGGGCCGGTCGCGGGGACCACGATCGGGCCGAAGTCGGCGTGCGGCACGCGCAGGTACTCGGCCTGCCCGCCGGGGACGGAGCCGTAGAGCGAGGTGTAGCCGAACAGGGCGGCGCCCTTGCCCTGGCCGCGTACCTGGGTGGTCTCGCACTGCGCGTAGAGCTGCCGTCGGCACATCCAGCAGCTGCCGCAGGCGATGTTGAACGGCACCACCACCCGGTCGCCGGGCTTGAGGCGGGTCACCGCGGAGCCGACCTCCTCGACGACCCCCATCGGCTCGTGGCCGAGGATGTCACCCGGCTTCAGGTACGGCCCGAGCACCTCGTACAGGTGCAGGTCCGAGCCGCAGATGGCGGTGGAGGTGATGCGGACGATCGCGTCGGTCGGCTCCTCGATCCTCGGGTCGGGCACCTCCTCCACCCGTACGTCCCGCCTGCCCTGCCACGTCAAAGCCTTCATGTCCGGTTCCCTCCGCTGGAGTTCTCCTCCCGGCTGCTACCCGCGTGGGGGGAGTTGAACCGGGCGGGGCCGCAGACGCTGCGCGGCGGCGGGGGCCCGGATGCCGACGGGCCGCCGCCCCCTCGTGGGGTGCGGCGGCCCGTCGTCCGGCCTGGGCGGTCAGGAACCGGGGGTGTTGTCGCTGCGCTTCGTGGTGGTGGCCGCGAGGAAGTCGCGGTTGAGGCGGCCGATGGTGTTCAGCGGGATGCCCTTCGGGCAGGCCACCGTGCACTCGCCGGCGTTGGTGCAGCCGCCGAAGCCGGCCTCGTCGTGCGCGTCGACCATGCCGATCACCCGGGTGTAGCGCTCCGGCTGGCCCTGCGGCAGCAGCGAGAGCTGGGTGACCTTGGCGGCGGTGAACAGCATGCCGGAGCCGTTCGGGCAGGCCGCCACGCAGGCGCCGCAGCCGATGCAGGCCGCCGACTCGAACGCCGCGTCCGCGTTGGCCTTGGCCACCGGCACCGAGTGGGCCTCCGGGGCGCTGCCGGTCGGCGCGGTGATGTACCCGCCCGCCGCGATGATCTTGTCGAAGGCGCCCCGGTTGACGACCAGGTCCTTGATGACCGGGAAGGCCCGGGCACGCCACGGCTCGATGTCGATCGTGTCGCCGTCGGAGAACTGCCGCATGTGCAGCTGGCAGGCGGTGGTGCCGCGCTGCGGCCCGTGCGCCTGGCCGTTGATCATCATGCCGCACATGCCGCAGATGCCCTCGCGGCAGTCGTGGTCGAAGGCCACCGGGTCCTCGCCGGCGAGGATCAGGCGCTCGTTGAGCACGTCGAGCATCTCCAGGAACGACATGTCGGGCGACACGTCGTCGACCTGGTAGGTCACCATCCGACCCTTGTCCTCGGGGCCGGTCTGGCGCCAGATGCGCAGGGTCAGGTTCACTTGTAGCTCCGCTGCGTGGGGTGGACGTATTCGAACTTCAGGTCTTCCTTGTGCAGCACCGACGGCTGGCCGGTCGCGGTGTACTCCCACGCCGCCACGTACGAGAAGTTCTCGTCGTCGCGCTGGGCCTCGCCGTCCTCCGTCTGGTGCTCGGCGCGGAAGTGGCCGCCGCAGGACTCCTCGCGGTGCAGGGCGTCGATGCACATCAGCTCGGCCAGCTCGAAGAAGTCGGCCACCCGGCCGGCCTTCTCCAGCGACTGGTTGAGCCCGTCGCCGTCGCCCAGCACCCGGACGCGCTGCCAGAACTGCTCGCGCAGCGCGCGGATCTCGTCGATCGCCTTGCGCAGGCCGGCGTCGCTGCGCTCCATGCCACAGTGTTCCCACATGATCTGGCCCAGCTCGCGGTGGAACGAGTCGACCGTCCGGTCGCCGTTGACGGCCAGCAGCCGCTGGATCCGGTCCTCCACGTCGCGACGCGCCTCGACGGCCGCCGGGTGGCTGGCGTCGACCTTCTCGAACGGGCCGGCCGCCAGGTAGTTGGCGATGGTGTTCGGGAGCACGAAGTAGCCGTCGGCGAGACCCTGCATCAGCGCGGACGCGCCGAGCCGGTTGGCGCCGTGGTCGGAGAAGTTGGCCTCGCCGATCACGAACAGGCCGGGGATGGTCGACTGGAGGTCGTAGTCGACCCACAGCCCGCCCATCGTGTAGTGCACGGCCGGGTAGATCCGCATCGGCACCTCGTACGGGTCCTCGCCGGTGATGCGCTCGTACATCTCGAAGAGGTTGCCGTACTTGGCCTCGACGGCCTTGCGGCCGAGCCGGCCGATCGCGTCGGCGAAGTCGAGGTAGACGCCGAGCCCGCCCGGGCCCACGCCCCGCCCCTGGTCGCAGACGGCCTTCGCGGCGCGGGAGGCGATGTCGCGGGGCACCAGGTTGCCGAAGGAGGGGTAGATCCGCTCCAGGTAGTAGTCCCGCTCGTCCTCGGGGATGTCCTTCGGGTTGCGGTCGTCGCCCTTGGCCTTCGGCACCCAGACCCGGCCGTCGTTGCGCAGCGACTCGCTCATCAGGGTCAGCTTCGACTGGTGGTCGCCGGAGACCGGGATGCAGGTCGGGTGGATCTGCGTGTAGCACGGGTTGGCGAAGTACGCGCCCTTGCGGTGCGCCCGCCAGGTGGCCGTGACGTTGCAGCCCTTGGCGTTGGTGGAGAGGTAGAAGACGTTGCCGTAGCCGCCGGAGGCGAGCACCACCGCGTCCGCGAACTCGGTGGTGATCTCACCGGTGACCAGGTCCCGGACGACGATGCCGCGGGCCTTGCCGTCGACGATGATCAGCTCCAGCATCTCGTGCCGGGAGTTCATCTCGACGTTGCCGAGGCCGATCTGCCGCTCCAGGGCCTGGTACGCGCCGAGCAGCAGCTGCTGGCCCGTCTGGCCCCGGGCGTAGAAGGTGCGCTGTACCTGGGCGCCGCCGAAGGAGCGGGTGTCGAGCAGGCCGCCGTACTCGCGGGCGAACGGCACGCCCTGCGCCACGCACTGGTCGATGATGTTGACCGAGACCTCGGCCAGCCGGTGCACGTTCGACTCCCGGGAGCGGAAGTCGCCGCCCTTGACGGTGTCGTAGAAGAGGCGGTGCACCGAGTCGCCGTCGTTGCGGTAGTTCTTGGCGGCGTTGATGCCGCCCTGGGCGGCGATCGAGTGCGCCCGGCGCGGGCTGTCCTGGTAGCAGTAGGACTTGACCCGGTAGCCCTGCTCGGCGAGCGTGGCGGCGGCGGAGCCGCCGGCCAGGCCGGTGCCGACGACGATCACCGTCATCTTCCGGCGGTTCGCCGGGTTGACCAGCTTCGCGTCGAAGCGGCGACGGTCCCAGCGGGTCTCGATCGGGCCGTCGGGAGCCTTGGCGTCGGCGATCGGGTCGCCCTCGGTGTAGAGATCCATGATCAGGCCACCAATCCGGTGAGTACGGCGAACGGGACCACCAGGTAGCCGGCGCAGAGGGCGACGGCGAAGATCAGCGCGGCGGTACGGGCGCGACGCTCACCCTTCGGGGTCTGCTGACCGAGGCTCCGGAACGCGCTGAAGGCGCCGTGACGCAGGTGGAAGCCGAGCGAGACGATCGCCAGGGTGTAGAAGAGCGTGACGTACCAGCGCTCCGGCGCGAAGTCGGCGACCACGTTGGAGTACGGGTTGCTCGGGTCGCCGACCGGGTTCAGGTGACCGGTGGTCAGGTCCAGCAGGTGGTAGATCACGAAGAGCAGGATGATCACCCCGCCCCACCGCATGGTGCGGGCCGCGTAGCTGCCCTGGACCTTCGCGCGGTGCGCGTACCGGACCGGGCGGGCGGCTCGGGCGCGCAGCGCCAGCGCGGTGGCGGCGGCGATGTGCCCCACCACGGCGACGACGAGGACGGCCCGCAGGATCCAGAGGAACCAGACGCCCGGCAGCAGGGGCTTGCCGATGTCGCGCAGCCAGTGCGCGTAGTGGTCGAACGAGGTCTCCCCCGTGAACACCTTCAGGTTGCCGAGCATGTGTGCGATGAGGAACAGCACCAGGATGATGCCCGTCACCGCCATGACGGCCTTGAGACCGACATTGGAACGGATGGGCGACCGCGCTCTCGTGACTACCACAGAGCCGACGCTAGGAGCAGTTTGATCAGTCGTCCAATGCATCGACCTCGCAGTCTTGATAGCCGTAAGCTATGTAGATGCAGCTCCATCAGCTGAGGTACTTCGTGGCGGTGGCCGAAGTACGACATTTCACCCAGGCGGCCGACATCGTCGGCATAACCCAGCCCTCGTTGAGTAAGCAAATTCACGCCCTGGAGGCCGACCTCGGGGCCCCGCTCTTCGAACGGGTAAGGGGCAACATCGCCCTCACCACCGCCGGTGAGGTCCTCCTGCCGTTGGCCAAGCGGATCCTCGCCGACGTCGACACCGCCACCCGGGAGGTGCAGGAGCTGGTGGGGCTGCGGCGGGGCCGCGTCCGGCTCGGCGCCACCCCCAGCCTCGCCACCTCGCTCGCCCCGCCGGTGCTGCGTCGCTTCCGGGACGCGCACCCCACCGTCGACCTGCGGGTCGAGGAGGGCGGCTCGCAGGACCTCGTCCGCGACCTGCTCCGCGGCGACCTGGACCTGGCGCTGATCATCATGCCGGCCCAGGGCACCGACCCCGGCCTGCGCGCCGACCCGATCCTGCGGGAGAGCCTGGTGGTGGCCTCCGTCGCCGAGCTGCCGGCCGCCACGGTCACCGGGCAGCTGCGCATCACCGACCTGCGCGACCAGCCGATGGTGATGTTCCGGGAGGGCTACGACCTGCGCGACGCGACCCTTCAAGCCTGTCGGGAGGCCGGCTTCGAACCGACCATCGCCGTCGACGGCGGCGAGATGGACGCCGTGCTCAGCTTCGTCGAGGCGGGGCTGGGCATCGCGCTGGTGCCCGGCATCGTCGTCGCCCGCCGGCCGGGCGTGCGGATCACCCGGCTCGCCCCACCGGGCGTCACCCGCACGATCGCGGTCGCGCGGCGCCGGGACGTGGTGCCCACCCACGCCGGCCGCGAGCTGCGCCGCATCCTCCTGCAGTACGTCCGGGACGCGAGCACCGACGGTGAGCTCCCGCCCGGCGTCGAGCCGCTGTAGGCGCCGCTGCCCCGGGCGCTCCGCCCGAGCCGGGCGACGACCAGCAGCACGCCGATCTCGCCGAGGCAGACGAGCCGTTCGAGCAGCCCCACGTACGGGCGCAGGGGCGAGCCCACCAGGTAGGCGGCCACGAACGGGACCATCGCGACCGCGCAGGCGGCGGCGCCCGCCACCGCCGCCCGGGCGAGCCGCCCCGGGTGTCGTACGGCGGTCAACAGCGCGCCGACCGGCAGGCCGGTCAGGGCCGCGACGGCCGCCCAGCGGTGGATGTCGCCGGTGGTCGTCATGGGCACGCCGATCGGGTCGCGCGGGAAGACGACGAGCACCGCCAGGCCCACGCACCAGGCGGCCAGCCCGGCCCGCCCCACGGTGGCCGCCAGCCGGGCCCACCCGGCGGACCGGGACGGTCGCAACGCCGGCGCGAGCAGCAGGGCCGACCCGGCGGCCAGGGCGAGCACCGCGACGTTGAACAGCCAGCCGTGGCGGGACAGCGCGTAGTCGCTGACCGTCTCGCGTACCGGGTGGACCGGCTGCCCCGGGGCGTGCAGGACGCCGAACAGGAGCAGCGCCAGCCCGGTCACCACGAGACCGGCGACGCGGACGCCGGCGCGGGCCGGCCCGGGCGCGGCGACGTGGTCAGGGATGGACGCGACGGTCGCGGGGGCGGTGGGCACCAGCGGTTCTCCTCACCCGGCGGCACGCCCGGTCGACGTGCGAGGGCGAGCGTCTTCCCCCTCCGCCCGGCGCCACACCACCCGGGGCCGCCGCGCCGGCCGGATCAGGGCCGCCGGGCGCGGCGGGCGGCGACCCGGCTCAGCGGCCCTCGGCCTCGTCCATCGCCCGGTAGATGCGCTGCTCCGACACCGGGTACGGGGTGCCCAGCGCCTGGGCGAACACGTTCACCCGCAGCTCCTCGATCATCCAGCGGATCTGCCGGACGGCGGCCTCCTGCCGGCGGGCCGGCGACAGCGCGGCGAGCAGCTCCTGGTACTCCTTCTGCACCACGGCGATCCGGTCCTGCTGCTGCCGGTCCCGCTGCGGGCTCTGCGGCAGCCGGTCCAGTCGCCGCTCGACGGCGGTCAGGTAGCGCAGCAGGTCGGGCAGCCGGGCGTAGCCGGTCTCGGTGAGGAAGCCGGCGTGCACCAGGCCGGTGAGCTGGGCGCGGATGTCGGCCAGGGCGGCCACCACGGCCAGGTTCTGGGTGCGCCCGAGCCGCTGCTCCACCGCGTACGCGGCGGCGAGCACCCGCCGCGCCCGCTCCATCACCTCGACGACCGTGTCCACCAGGTCGGCCCGGACCCGCTCGCGGAGCGCGGCGAAGCCGTCGGCGTCCCAGGCGGGACCGCCGGCGTCGGTGATGAGCTTGTCGATCGCCGCGCCGGTCGCGTCCTCGATCAGCGCCTGCACGCCGCCGTGCGGGTTGCGGGACAGGGCGAGCTTCGCCTCGTTCGACAGCCGCCCCTGAAGGAACTTCGCCGGTGACGCCACGGTCGACCGCAGCAGCCGACGGGTGCCCGCCCAGTGCGCCGCCTCCGCCTCGGCCGCCGAGTCGAAGATCCGTACGCCGGCCGTCGTGCCCTCGTCGACCAGCGCCGGGTACGCGGTCACCGCGTAGCCGGCGCGCACCTGCTCGACGGTGCGGGGCAGCGTGCCGATGCTCCACTCGCGCAGTCCGGTGCGGGCCACGTCCGGCGCGGCGGCCGCCACCACCTGCCGTACCTCCTGCTTGAGCCGGCGTTGCAGCGCCGGCAGGTCCTTGCCCTCGGCGACCGGCTTGTCGTCCTCGCCGAGGACGCGGAACGTCACCCGCAGGTGCGGCGGCAGTTTCGTCACGTCCCACGCGTCGCGGGGCACGGTGACGCCGGTCATCCGACGCAGTTGGCGGGTGAGCGCGTCCAGCAGCGGCTCCTCGCCGGCCGGCATCGCCGCGAGCGCGGCCCGGGCGTAGTCCGGCACCGGGACGAAGTTGCGTCGCACCGCCTTCGGCAGCGACCGGATCAGCGCGACGACCAGCTCCTCCCGCAGGCCGGGCACCTGCCAGTCGAAGGTCTCCGCGGGCACCTGGTTGAGCAGCGGCAGCGGGATGTCGACGGTCACCCCGTCGGTCGCGGTGCCCGGCTCGAAGCGGTACGTCAGCGGCAGCGCGACCCCCTCGGCGCGCCACTCGTCGGGGTAGTCCGCCTCGTCGACCCCGCCTCGGCCGCTGTTGGTGAGCAGCTCACGGGTGAAGGTCAACAGGTCCGGTCGCTCCCGGCGGGTCGTCTTCCACCAGGCGTCGAAGTGCCGGCCGGAGACCACGTCGGCGGGGATCCGCCGGTCGTAGAAGTCGAAGATGGTCTGGTCGTCGACGAGGATGTCCCGCCGCCGGGCGCGGTGCTCCAGCTCCTCGATCTCGCCGAGCAGCCGCTGGTTGTCCGCCCAGAACCGGTGGTGCGTCTGCCAGTCGCCCTCCACGAGGGCGTGCCGGATGAACAGCTCCCGGGACAGCGCCGGGTCGATCCGCCCGAAGTTCACCTTCCGGGACGTCACCAGCGGTACGCCGTAGAGGGTCACCCGCTCGTACGCCATCACCGCCGCCTGCTTCTTCTCCCAGTGCGGCTCGCTGTAGCTGCGTTTCACCAGGTGCTGGGCGAGGGGTTCGACCCACTCCGGCTCGATGCGGCCGTTCACCCGGCCCCACAGCCGCGACGTCTCGACCAGCTCGGCGGCCATCACCCAGCGCGGCGGCCGCTTGGCCAGGGCCGAGCCGGGAAAGACCGCGAACCGGGCGCCGCGGGCTCCCAGATACTCGTTCTTCTGCGCGTCCTTGAGCCCGATGTGGGAGAGCAGGCCGGCCAGCAGCGACTGGTGGACCTTCGGGGTGTCGATCTCCTCCGGCAGGTCGGCGGTCGGTCCGCGCCGGCCGCCGTCGGCCGCGGCCTCCGTGGCGTCGCGCCGGCCGCGTCGCCCGTCGCCCTGTTCCGGCGTACGCAGCACCTGCCGCAGCTGGCTGACGATGTCCTGCCACTCCCGCACGCGCAGGTAGTTGAGGAACTCGGCCTTGCACATCCGCCGGAAGGCGCTGGACGACAGCTCCCGCTGCTGCTCCCGCAGGTGCCGCCACAGGTTGAGCAGGGCGACGAAGTCCGACTCCCGGTCGGCGAACCGGGCGTGCGCCTGGTCGGCCTGGGCCTGCTTCTCGGCGGGCCGTTCCCGGGGATCCTGGATCGACAGGGCGGCGGCGATCACCAGCACCTCGGTGGCGCAGCCGTTGCGCTCACCCTCGACGACCATCCGGGCCAGCCGCGGGTCGACGGGCAGCTGGGCCAGCCGGCGTCCCAGCGGGGTGAGCCGCTTCGCCGGGTCGGTCTCGGTCGGGTCCAGCGCGCCCAGCTCGTGCAGGAGGTTGACGCCGTCGGTGACGTTGCGCCGGTCCGGCGGGTCGACGAACGGGAAGGCGGCGATGTCGCCGAGCCCGATCGCGGTCATCTGGAGGATGACCGACGCGAGGTTGGTGCGCAGGATCTCCGGGTCGGTGAACTCGGGGCGGGACAGGAAGTCCTGCTCGTCGTAGAGGCGGATGCAGATGCCGTCCGAGGTGCGGCCGCAGCGGCCCTTGCGCTGGTTGGCCGACGCCTGCGAGACCGGCTCGATGGGCAGCCGCTGCACCTTGAGCCGGCTGCTGTAGCGGGAGATGCGGGCGGTGCCGGGGTCGACGACGTACTTGATGCCGGGCACGGTCAGCGAGGTCTCCGCCACGTTGGTGGCGAGCACGACCCGCCGGCCCCGGTGCGGGGCGAAGACGCGGTGCTGCTCGGCGGTGGACAGCCGGGCGTACAGCGGCAGGATCTCGGTGTCGCGCAGCAGCGGCTTGTTCTGCACGAGCCGGCCGAGCGCCTCGGCGGTGTCCCGGATCTCCCGCTCGCCGCTGAGGAAGACCAGGATGTCGCCGGGGCCCTCGGCGGCCAGCTCCTCGACCGCGTCACCGATCGCCTGGATCTGGTCGCGGACGTTCTCCTCGTCCTCGCCGTCGTCCTCGCCCTCGGTGACCTCGACCAGCGGCCGGTAGCGCACCTCCACCGGGTAGGTCCGGCCGGAGACCTCGACGACCGGCGCGGGGACGCCCTCGGGGTGCTCCTCGGTGGCGGGGCCGGCGAAGTGGCGGGCGAACCTGTCGGTCTCGATGGTCGCCGAGGTGATGATCACCTTGAGGTCGGGGCGGCGGGGGAGCAGCTGCCGCAGGTAGCCCAGGATGAAGTCGATGTTGAGGCTGCGCTCGTGCGCCTCGTCGATGATCAGGGTGTCGTACTGGCGGAGCATCCGGTCGGTCTGCAACTCGGCCAGCAGGATGCCGTCGGTCATCAGCTTCACCAGGCTGCGGTCGCTCACCTGGTCGGCGAAGCGCACCTTGTAGCCGACGACGTCGCCCAGCTCGGTGCCGAGCTCCTCGGCGATGCGGTCGGCGACCGTACGCGCCGCCAGCCGCCGGGGCTGCGTGTGCCCGATCAACCCGTGCACGCCGCGCCCCAGCTCCAGGCAGATCTTCGGCAGCTGGGTGGTCTTGCCGGAGCCGGTCTCACCGGCCACGATCACCACCTGGTGGTCCCGGATCGCGGCGGCGATGTCGTCCTTGCGCTCGCTCACCGGCAGGCCGGCCGGGTAGGTGATCACCGGCACCGCCGCCCGCCGCGCGGCCAGCCGCTGCTCGGCCCGGTCGACCTCGGCGGTGATCTCGGTCAGCGCCGCCGCCCTCCGCTGCGGGTCGCGCAGCTTGCGGACGCCGTCCAACCGCCGCTGAAGGCGGCGCTGGTCGCGGAACATCAGGGGGCTGAGGCGGCGGTGCAGCTCGCGGACGGGATCCGTCGCGGCGGGTGCGGCTGGATTCTGCATGTCGTCGCCAAGATTAGTCCGCGGCTCCGGAGCCGCCTCCTGGTTTATCGCGGGCCCGCTCGCGCCCGGCTGTCCCGACCCTGCCTGCTGTCCCGACTCTGCCCGGCTGTCCCGACCCTGCCCGGCTGTCCCGACCCCAGGCCGGGGCGGACTAGAGTTGCCGGCTACCTGAGCCGATCACGGGGGAGCGGATGACGATGCGGGACACCGACCGGGCGTTGGTGCAGGCCGCCACGGCGGTCGCGAAGCTGCGCTGCCGCAGCGAGAACCACACCGTCGCCGCCGCCGCCCGCACTGCCGACGGCCGGGTCTTCACCGGCGTGAACGTCTACCACTTCACCGGTGGGCCCTGCGCCGAGGTGGTGGCCGTGGGCGCCGCCGCCACCCAGGGCGTCACCGAGCTGGAGACCATCGTCGCCGTGGGGGACCGCGGGCGGGGGGTGATCCCGCCGTGCGGGCGCTGCCGGCAGGTGCTGCGCGACTACTTCCCGTCGATCCGGGTGATCGTCGGGCCGGCCGACGCGCTCCGCGTCGTGCCGATCGGTGACCTGCTCCCCGACACGTACGTCTGGGCCGACCACCAGGTCGACGCTCCGGCCGACCCGGTGCCGGCGCCCCGTCCCCGCGACTGACCGAAAGCGGCGGCGTCGCTCAGTCCCCGGCCGCCGCCTCCAGCATCGACCGCGGCATCGCCACGTCCTCGAACCGGACGTTGCCTTCGGGCACCATCCAGCTCATCACCCGCACCCGCAGCAGGCCGGCGCGCACCGCCGGGTCGTTGTGATAAAGCTCGCGTGCCATGTCGCGGTGGACGGAGAGCACCACGAAGCCCCGCAGGCTCTCGTCGTCCGTGTCGACGAACGGCCCGGCCGCGAGGACGAGACCCTGCTCCACCAGTCCGGCCTGGTGGGCCAGGTGGGCGTCCTGCAGCCGGTCGAGCGCGTCCTGCGGCAGCTCGGGGGCGTCCGCCGGACGGACCAGCAGGACGACGGTGTGCTGGTCGAATCGCATGCCCTCACCCTAGGGGCGCGCCGGGCCGCCCGCCGGTCGCTCCGCGCGGGAGTCCGCCCAGGTCAACGAGGTTCGATCGCTGCCCGCCCACTGGGATCACCGCACCAGGGTCGGCTAAGGTAAGGCGAACCTAAGCGCGAAACCGCAGGAGATTCGTGACCACCCTCGTCAGCCGGCCGGCCGCCACCACCGGTCGCCGCGGCACCGCCCGCGTCGGCCGCCGGCTCACCGTCACCCTCGTGGCCGCGTCGGTGCTGCTGCTGGCCGTGCTGGCCAGCTTCGCGCTCGGCAGTCGGCCGCTCCCGGTGGACCAGGTGTGGCACGCCCTGGTCGCCCCCGACGGCGGGGAGGCCAGCACCATCGTGCGTGAGCTTCGCCTCCCGCGTACGGCCCTGGGGCTGGCCGTCGGCGTGGCGCTCGCGGTCGCCGGGGTGCTCTTCCAGGCGCTCACCCGCAACCCGCTCGCCGAGCCGCGGATCCTCGGGATCAGCGCCGGCGCGTCGTTCGGCGTGGTGCTGGCCATCTCCGTGTTCGGGGTGAGCACGCTCGCCGGGTACGTCTGGTTCGGCATCGGCGGCGCGCTCCTCGCCGGCCTGCTGGTCTTCGCCGTCGCCTCCCGGGCGCGGGAGGGAGCCAGCCCGGTGACCCTCGCGCTGGTCGGCGCCGCGCTCGACGCCAGCCTGGCCTCCGTGGTGTTCGCCTTGCTCAGCATCGACGCCCGCACCTTCGAGGAGTACCGGTTCTGGGTCGTCGGCGGGCTGACCGGGCGGGACCTGTCCGTCGCGCTCCAGGTCCTGCCGTTCGTCCTCGCCGGCCTCGCGCTCGCCGCCCTCGTCGCCCGCGGCCTCGACGCGCTCGCCCTCGGCGACGACGTGGCCCGCGGCCTCGGCCACCGGATCGGCCTGGTCCGCCTCGGCGGCGGCGTCGCCGCCGTGTTGCTCACCGGGGCGGCGGTCGCCGCGGCCGGCCCCATCGCCTTCGTCGGCCTCGCCGTGCCGCACCTGGCCCGGGCCCTCGTCGGCGCCGACCACCGGTGGACGCTCGCCGTCTCCGCGCTCCTCGGCCCGGCCCTGCTGCTCGGCGCCGACGTCGTCGGCCGCCTGGTCGCCCCGCCCGGCGAGATCCCCGCCGGCATCGTCACCGCGCTGATCGGCGCGCCCCTGCTCGCCTTCCTGGTCCGTCGCGCCCGGGTGGTGACCGCGTGAGGGAGCGCAGCGAGCGAACCGGGTGGCTCAGTAGCGTGGTGCGCCGCGCCGCCACCGAGCGAAGCGAGGCGGTGGCGTGAGCGCCCCGAGCCGTACCCGGACCGTCGCCGGTGACGCGATCCGGCCCGACGAGCCGCGCCCCGGCGACCGGACCGGAGCGGCCACCGGCGTCGCCCGGCTGCCCGGCCGCTCGCTGCTGCGGGTCGGGCCGGCCAGCGTGCAGATCCGGCGGCGCTCGGTCCTCGTCGCGACAGTGCTGACCGCCCTGCTGGCGGTCGCCATCGTGCTCAGCCTCTCCCTCGGCACCCCGTACGTCGCGGCGCCCGACGTGCTGCGCTCGCTCTCCGGCGCCGGCACCCCGTACGACCTGGTCGTCCTCGACCTGCGGCTGCCCCGGATCGTGCTGGCCGCGGTGGCCGGCGCGGCGTTCGGCATCGCCGGCACGCTGATCCAGAGCGTGGCGCGCAACCCGCTGGCCAGCCCCGACGTCATCGGCATCACCCAGGGCGCCGGTCTGGCCGCGACGGTCGCCCTGACCAGCGGCGTGGCCGCGGCGCTGGTGGGGCCCGCGGCGCTGGCCGGCGGGCTGGTCGCGGCGGCGCTGCTGCTCGCCCTCGGCGCGCGGCACGGGCTGGCCGCCCAGCGGTTCGTGCTGGCCGGCGTCGCCGTCGCCTTCGCCCTGCGGGCGCTCACCGAGGTGGTCATGCTCACCGCCGACCCGATCGACGGGCTGCGGGCGCAGATCTGGTTGATCGGCACCCTCGCCGGCAAGGGCTGGACGGAGACGATCTGGATCGCCGGGACGCTGCTGGTGCTGTTGCCCGTGCTCGCCTGGGCCGGTTGGGCGCTCAACAGCACCGCGCTGGACGACGACACCGCCCGGGGCATCGGACTGCGCCCGGTGGCCCGCCGTATCGGGCTCGCCGGCACCGGCGTGCTCGTCGCCGCGATGGTCACCGCCCAGGTCGGCGCCGTCGACTTCGTCGCCCTCGTCGCGCCGCAGGTGGCCCGGCGACTCGTCCGGGCCGAGCGGCCGCCCCTGCTCTGCGCCGCGCTGCTCGGCGCCCTGCTGCTCGTCCTCGCCGACCTCGCCGGGCGGCGGCTCTTCGCACCCACCCAGCTGCCGGCCGGCGTGCTGACCGCCGCCATCGGCGGGCCGTACCTGATGTACCTGCTCCTGCGCGGTCGTCGGAGGTCCTCGTGACCACCGCCGCGCACCCCCGCGTCCACCCCGCCGAGGAGGCCTGATGCTCTCCACCCGCGACCTGGTCGCCGGCTACGACGAGCGGACCGTGCTGGACGGGCTGAACCTGGACCTGCCCGCCGACGCGTTCACCGTGATCGTCGGCCCCAACGCCTGCGGCAAGTCCACGCTGTTGCGGACCATGGCCCGGCTGCTCAACCCGCGCCGCGGCGCCGTGCTGCTCGACGGCGCGGCCATCCGCGACCTGCCGACCCGGGAGGTGGCGCGCCGGCTCGCCGTCCTGCCGCAGAGCCCGCTCGTCCCCGAGGGGGTGACCGTCGCCGACCTGGTTGGTCGCGGCCGGCAGCCGTACCAGCGGTGGTGGCGGCAGTGGTCCGAGCAGGACAGCGCCGCCGTGGACCAGGCCATGGCCCTCGCCGACGTCGCCGGCCTCGCCGACCGACCGGTGGACACCCTCTCCGGTGGCCAGCGGCAGCGGGTGTGGATCGCCATGACCCTCGCCCAGGACACCGAGGCGCTGCTGCTGGACGAGCCGACCACGTTCCTCGACCTGGCCCACCAGGTGGAGGTGCTGGACCTGCTGCACCGGCTGCGCGCCGAGCGGGGCCGCACGGTCGTCGCCGTGCTGCACGACCTCAACCAGGCCGCCCGGTACGCCGACCACCTCGTGGCGATGCGGGCCGGCGCCGTGGTGGCCGCCGGGCCGCCGCGCGAGATCCTCACCGCCGACCTGGTCCGTGAGGTGTTCGGGCTCGAATGCGTCGTGGTGCCCTGCCCGGTGACCGGTGCGCCGCTGGTGGTGCCCGCGCTCAGCGGCCTCGCCCGGGAGTCCACCGCCGGCTCGTCCGCAGCCGGCGCTGCCGGCTCGTCCGGTTCTGCTTCGGCTGCCGGTGCCGGTGCCGGTGCCGCGGCTGCCGGCTCGGCCGGGCTGAACGCTTCCGGCGCCGCGTCCGGTGCCGCAACCGCCGCCAGCGAGAACGCTCTCGCCGGCTCGTACCCTTCGGAAGGAAACTGATGCGTCGTCTCGTCGCCGTCCTCGCCGCGGCTGCCGTCCTCGGCGTCGGCCTCACCGCCTGCGGTGAGAGCGACCCGGTCGCCGGCACCGCCGGCGGGGAGACCCGGGAGATCACCCACGCCATGGGCACCACCAAGGTGCCGGCCCACCCGCAGCGGGTCGTCGTGCTCGACACCGACAAGATCGACACCGCGCTCTCCCTCGGCGTGACGCCGATCGGCGCCGCCACCGCCGGCGAGGCCAAGAGCTGGCCGACGTACTTCGGCGCCGACAAGCTCGCCGGCATCAAGGAGGTCGGTGTCCTCACCGAGCCCGACATCGAGGCGATCAACGCGCTCAAGCCCGACCTGATCCTGGGCAGCAAGTTCCGCCAGGAGAAGTTCTACGACGAGCTGTCCGCCATCGCGCCCACGGTGTTCACCGAGAAGGTCGGCATCACCTGGAAGGAGAACTTCCTCCTCGACGGCAAGGCGCTCGGCAAGGAGCAGGAGGCGAAGGACCTGCTGGCGACGTACGAGACCCGGGCCCAGGAGTTCGGCACGAAGCTCGGCGACGCCGCCACCCGCAAGATCTCCATCGTGCGCTTCCTCCCCGGCGCGATCCGGGTCTACGGCCCGGACTCGTTCTCCGGCATCGTCGTCGGCGACACCGGTCTCGGCCGGCCGGAGCGGCAGCAGCTCGCCAACAAGGAGGACAAGCGCTTCGACGTGGTCAGCCAGGAGCGGGTCAGCGAGGTCGACGGTGACGTCATCTTCGTGACCGCGTACGGCGAGAAGGCCGCCGCGGAGCAGGCCAAGGTCACCGGCGGCACCCTCTGGAAGGGCCTGTCGGCGGTCAAGGCCAACAAGGCGTATGTGGTGTCGGACGAGGTCTGGATGACCGGCATCGGCGTCGGGGCCGCCAACAAGATCCTGGATGACATCCAGAAGTACCTGGCCGCCTGACCCACCCCGGCGCGCCGGAGCGGCGCTCAAGATCGTGCTGGATCCGTGAAGTAGTGGCCTCCTCCGCGTGGGGAGGCCACTACTTCTGTGTTGCGGTGTGATCATGGGCAAGCGTGGCCCCGTTCCGTCGTCAACCGGCCCGGCGCGCACCACGGGTACGCAGGGCGACCCGGACCTCCGACAGGAAACCCTCGAAGTCCTCGCGCAGTCGTTTCCCGGTCAGGTGCAGGACGATCCAGTCCTCGCCGAGGAGTCGGTTCAGCCGGCGGCGGTCCCGGTGGAACTGCTCCGGCTCGTCGTGCCAGAGCCCGTCGTACTCGACCGCCACCTTGAACTCCGGCCACGCCAGGTCGAGTCGGGCGATGAACCGACCGGCCTCGGCGACCACGTACTGCGTCTGCGGGCGGGGCAGCCCGGCCAGCACCAGCCGGACGCGGGCACGCGACTCCTGCGGCGACTCGGCCCCCGCGTCGGCCAGCTCGACGGCCCGCAGCAGTGCTCGCCAGCCGCGCCGACCGGCCCGCGCAAGTGCGTAGTCGCGGAGCGCCGCCACGTCGGTGTGCCGCCGCGCGAGCAGCCCGTCGATGACGATTACCGCGTCCACGACGTCGAGCCAGCGCGCGAGATCCCAGCAGGTTCGTTCGGGCGCGGTCACCGGCAGCCCGTCCCGGTCGACGACGTCCCCCGCCTCGACCGCACCGTGGTGCACCCGCAGCCCTGCCGTCGGGCCGAGTCGCGTCGGTGGTCGGAGTGCCTCCGCGCGCCCGGGCGGACGGGCCGGAGCCGGGGACCCCTCGGGGCCGGGCGGCACCAGCACCTCGATCGGATGGTCGGGCGGCACCCGCCCCACGCCGTAGAGAGCGGCCGCGGCGCGCCCGGCGATGGCGGTGCCCGGAGGTGTCAGCCAGCGGACGACCGCCAGACACCTGGTGCGGTGGGTGACGGGGACCTGAGCGTCGGCGTAGACGTCTCGAAACAGTGACCGCCACGCGGTGCTGCGCAGGTCGTTGCGGGTGAGCAGCCCGCGCGAGATGGCAACGGAGCCGCGGAAGATCCGACCGCGCAACTGTGGCGGCCGACGGGGGGCCTTGGGCATGCGGTCAACCCTGACGGTTTTCCGAACGCCCGGCGGCCCCCTGTGGACAACCACGCCCCATGATCACGCTCGAACACGGAAATGGTGCCCTCCCCGACCGGCGGCGGCGCCCTCCCTGACCGGCGGCGGTGCCCTCCGACCGGCGGCGGTGCCCTCCGACCGGCGGCGGTGCCCTCCCCGACCGGCGGCGGTGCCCTCCCCGACCGGCGGCGCACGGGTCGCGCCGCCCTCCGGGTGTCCGCTCACGCTCGAACGTGGATGTAGTGGCCTCCCGCCGCCCGCGCAGGGGGCGCGCCGCCCTCCGGGTGTCCGCTCACGCTCGAACATGGAAGTAGTGGCCTCCCGTCGGCTGGGAGGCCACTACTTCCACGTTGCAGCGTGATCTTCCTTGTCGCGCCGCGCCGCGCTTCGCCGCGCCGTCTGGTGGTGGGTGAGGCAGGGGCCGGTCGGCGGGTGGGTTGACGGGCGGGTGGGTCGAGGGGCCGGCGTGGGTTGAGGGGTGGGGTGGGTCAGGCGGCGGTGGTCCAGAGGGCGCGGAAGGCGGCCGCCTCGCCGGCGAGCCAACGTTCGATCTGGTCGGTCTTGGCGCCCTCGGGCATCCGGTGCGCCTGACCGCGCCGGACGTCCACCAGGACCGGCTCGGCGTGCGGCAGCACCGCGTCCATGTGGCGGGCCATCAGGTGCAGCGTGGCCAGCACCGCCTCCTCGCTGGGCGGGGCCTCGTCGAAGTGCAGCCGGACGGCTTCGACGCGGCCGTCGGAGTGGCGTACGCCGAAGTGTGGGTTGATCTTGACGGGCAGGTCGCCGAGCATGGCGAGGGCGTCGCGGGTCTGGGCCAGGTCGACGGAGGTCGGCTCGCCGAGGGAGTGCAGCCAGGCGGTCGCGCCCGGCACCAGCGCCTGGTAGAGCGGGCGCCAGCGGGGCTTGACCTGATCGGCGATCTGGTCGAGGTGGGTGCCGCCGGTGTGGAAGGCGATGTCGGCCTTGAGCGCCTTCACGAACTGGCCGTGCGGGTTGAAGCCGTGCCGGCTGGCCCGCTGCTTGCGCAGGCCACCGACGAAGGTCGCCTTGGTCGGGCCGGTGCGGTCGACGTAGCGGGTGAAGCCGAGGAGCGTGGCGTAGGGCGTGAGGGGTGCGGCGGCGGGCGCAGTCACGGTCGTCCTCCCAGGTCAGGACGTCTATTAGTACATACATTCTAATCGACGGGACTGACATCGCCCAGGGCGTCGGGGGTGCCGTTCGGGCCGGTCTGCGGGCGGGCGCGGCGGACGCCGACGACCCGGCGACAGCCGCGGTCGCCGACCGTACGAGAAATGTCTCCGCGGGCGGCAACCCTTTGGCGCCGGGGAGGCTGGACACGGGTATGACTCACCACACTGGCACACGGATCTTCGTACCGGTCGCGCTTCTCGCGCTCACCGTCGTCGCCGGCTGCGACGGCGCTCGCCCGGTCGCCTCGGGGGAGCCAGCGGCCCCCACGGGAACGACACCGACCACGACCACGGCCGCGACGGCCGCCCCGTCAACGGTCACCACGACCATGGCTCCCGCCGGAACCCTGCCGACGCGTCCGCGTCCCGAGCAGGGCTGCCCGGTCGAGGCGCGGACGTTGGACCGGGCGCCGGGTCTGCCGCCCGGTTACCGGGTCAGTGCGGACACGGTGGAGTGCTGGCGGAACTGGGCCAGTGGGTGGCAGCGGGATCAGGCGGGCGACGGGATGTACCTGTTCCGGTACACGCAGCAGCGTGGCTGGCGGGTCCACGCGTCGGGCAGTTCGTTCGACTGCGCCGAGCTGGGCATCCCGAAAGACCCGGACGACCCGCCGCCGTTCTGCACCTACGGCAACTAGTTGACCGGGGGTGGTGCGATGTCCGTGGGGTGCTGTTCCGACGACGGGGATTCGGAGCGATGGTGGCCGAGCGGCGGTGGACCCGGCGGTGTCGACGATGAGGGTCCGGGTGCGATCCGACGACCCGGCCGAGGCCGAGTTCGCCGTGTTCGTCCGGGCCCGCACCCCGGCGCTGCAACGTACGGCGTTCCTGCTGACCGGTGACCGGCACCTGGCGGAGGACCTGGTGCAGGACGCGCTGGCACGCACCCACCGGGCACTGCGCCGGCTCGCCGACGAGGGGCACTTCGAGGCGTACACCCGCACCGCCATGTACCACCTGCACATCCGTCGCTGGCGGCGGAGCCGGTTCGCCGAGAGCCTTCCCGGCGAGCTGACCGACCTGGCCCACCCGGACAGTGATCACGCGGGTCGTACCGATCTGCGGATCTCGCTGCACCGCGCGCTGGCCCAGCTCACCCGCCGTCAGCGCGCGGTGCTGGTGCTGCGGTTCTTCGAGGACCGTACCGAAGCGGAGACCGCCCAGTTGCTCTCGTGCTCGGTGGGCACGGTCAAGAGCCAGACCAGTAAGGCTCTGGCGCGACTGCGCACCATCGCGCCAGAGTTGCTGCCAGCGGCGGAGACGAAGGGGGTGGCCCGATGACCGACGAGTTCGATCGGCTGCGCGGTGCCATGGACGGTCTCGCCGAGCACGGCGGCAGCCCCGACCTGTACGAGCGCGCGCTGGACACCTCGCGCCGGTTGCGTCGGCGTACCGCCCTCGCCACCGGCAGCGCCGCGGCCGCCGGAGTGGTGGCCATCGCCGCCGTCGCGGCCCTGTCGGCCCGGACCGTCCCGGAGCCCACCGTGCCGCCGATCGTCCAGCCGACGACCGTCGCGCCGTCCAGTGCGGCCCCGGCGCCGGAACCCACCTCGGCGTCCCCCGCGCCGCCGACCTCGACGCCGTCGTCGCCGCCGGCCACGACACCATCGTCACCGCCGGCCACCTCCCGGTCGCCCCAGCGCCCGGCGCAGGGCTGCCCGGTCGAGGCGCGGACGTTGGACCGGGCGCCGGGTCTGCCGCCCGGTTACCGGGTCAGTGCGGACACGGTGGAGTGCTGGCGGAACTGGGCCAGTGGGTGGCAGCGGGATCAGGCGGGCGACGGGATGTACCTGTTCCGGTACACGCAGCAGCGTGGCTGGCGGGTCCACGCGTCGGGCAGTTCGTTCGACTGCGCCGAGCTGGGCATCCCGAAAGACCCGGACGACCCGCCGCCGTTCTGCACCTACGACGACTAGCGAACGACGGCGCTGGAGCCGGCGTCCGCGGGGGACGCCGGCCACCAGCCGGCCGTACGACTCAGAGCTGCCCGACCGAGGTGATCCGGACGACGGCCGCACCCACCTCGTCGGACGCGGCCAGGTCGACCTCGGCGCTGATGCCCCAGTCGTGGTCGCCGTCCGGGTCGTCCAGGATCTGCCGCACCGTCCACCGCTCCCGGCCCTGCTCGATCATGAGCAGCGCCGGCCCGCGCGCGTCCGGGCCGACCCCGATCGAGTCGTACGCCTCGAAGTACGGCTCCAGCGCGTCGGCCCAGGCGTCCGCGTCCCAGCCGTCCCCGGCGTCCAGCTCGCCGAGCAGGTCGAAGCGGCGCAGGGCGGCCAGCTCCACCCGCCGGAACAGGGCGTTGCGGACGAGCACCCGGAACGCGCGGGTGTTGCGGGTGACCGCCGGTGGCCGGTCGTCCAGGGTCGCGGCGACCTCGGCGACGTCGGACGGGTTGCGCAGCCGCTCCCACTCGTCGATGAGGCTGGAGTCCACCTGCCGGACCAGTTCGCCCAGCCACTCGATGAGGTCGACGAGTTCGTCGGTCTTGGCGTCTTCGGGGACGGTCTGCCGCAGCGTCTTGTACGCGTCGGCCAGGTAGCGCAGCACCAGACCCTCGGAGCGGGACAGCCCGTAGAACTGCACGTACTCGGTGAAGGTCATCGCCCGCTCGTACATGTCCCGGACGACGGACTTGGGGGAGAGCTGGTGGTCGGCCACCCACGGGTGCCCCTGCCGGTACATCTCGTACGCCGACTCCAGCAGCTCCGCGAGGGGCTTGGGCCAGGTCACCTCGTCGAGCAGTTCGAGGCGTGCCTCGTACTCGATGCCCTCGGCCTTCATCGCGGCGACCGCCTCGCCGCGGGCCTTGAACTGCTGTGCGGAGAGCACCTGGCGGGGGTCGTCGAGGATCGACTCGATCACGCTCAGCACGTCGAGGGCGTACGACGGGGACTCCCGGTCGAGCAGCTCGATGGCGGCCAGGGCCAGCGGCGACAGCGGCTGGTTGAGCGCGAAGTCGAGCTGGAGGTCGACGGTGAGCCGGACCCGGCGACCGGTCTCGTCCGGCTCGGGCAGCTCCTCGACCACACCGCCCGCGCGCAGGGCCCGGTAGATGGCGATGGCCCGCCGGATGTGCCGGCGCTGGGCGGCGCGGTCCTCGTGGTTGTCGGTGAGCAGGTGCCGCATCGCGGTGAACGCGTCCCCGGGCCGGCCGATGACGTTGAGCAGCATGGAGTGGCTCACCTGGAAGCTGGAGGTGAGCGGCTCCGGCTCGGCCTCCACCAGGCGCTGGAACGTGGGCTCACCCCAGCCGATCGAGCCCTCCGGCGGCTTCTTCTTGACCACCTTGCGCCGCTTCTTCGGGTCGTCGCCCGCCTTGGCCAGGGCCTTCTCGTTCTCGATCACGTGCTCGGGGGCCTGCACCACGACCCGGCCGACGGTGTCGAAGCCGGCCCGGCCGGCGCGCCCGGCGATCTGGTGGAACTCGCGGGCCTTGAGCAGCCGGGTGCGTACCCCGTCGTACTTGGACAGGCCGGTGAAGAGCACCGTGCGGATCGGCACGTTGATGCCGACGCCGAGGGTGTCCGTGCCGCAGATGACCTTGAGCAGGCCGGCCTGGGCGAGGGTCTCCACCAGGCGGCGGTACTTGGGCAGCATGCCCGCGTGGTGCACGCCGATGCCGTGCCGGACCAGTCGGGACAGGGTCTTGCCGAAGCCGGAGGTGAACCGGAAGTTGCCGATCGCCTGCGCGATGAGGTCCTTCTCGGCGCGGGTGCTGACGTTGACGCTCATCAGCGCCTGGGCGCGTTCCAGGGCGGCGGCCTGGGTGAAGTGCACGACGTAGACCGGGGCCTGCTTCGTCTGCAGCAGCTCCTCCAGGGTCTCGTGCAGCGGTGTCATCGCGTACGAGAAGAGGAGTGGGACCGGCCGCTCGGCCGAGCGGACGACGGCGGTCGACCGGCCGGTGCGCCGGGTCAGGTCGTCGACGAACCGGGTGGTGTCGCCGAGGGTGGCGGACATCAGGATGAACTGGGCCTGGGGCAGTTCGATGAGCGGCGCCTGCCACGCCCAGCCGCGGTCCGGCTCGGCATAGAAGTGGAACTCATCCATGATCACCTGGCCGACGTCGGCGCGGGTGCCCTCGCGTAGCGCGAGGTTGGCCAGGATCTCGGCGGTGCAGCAGATGATCGGGGCGTCGGCGTTGACGCTGGCGTCGCCGGTGAGCATGCCGACGTTCTCCGCGCCGAAGATCTCACACAGGGCGAAGAACTTCTCCGACACCAGCGCCTTGATGGGTGCGGTGTAGAAGGTCGTCCGGTCGTCGGCCAGGGCCGCGAAGTGCGCCGCGACGGCGACCAGACTCTTGCCGGAGCCGGTCGGCGTATTCATGATCACGTTGGCGCCGGAGACGATCTCGATGATCGCCTCCTCCTGGTGGGGGTAGAGGTCGAGTCCACGCTCCTTCGCCCAGCCGGCGAACGCGTCGTAGAGGGTGTCGGGGTCGGCGCTTGCGGGCAGCGCGGCGGTGAGCGTCATAACCCGTCAATGGTGCCTGGATCATGACCTCTGACGCCAGCCGGGTCGGGGCCCCGGCACCAGCGGGGTCGGCTCCGGCGCCGGCCCGGTCGCCGCTCACGGCAGCCGGGTCCGGCGTGGGCGGCCCTACCGGCGGCGGTAGATCAGGTCCGCGACCGGGCGACCGGCCAGCAGGGCCCGGCGCTCGAACTTCGTCACCGGCCGGTGCGCGGGGCGAGGCGCGTAGCCGCCGTGGACGTCGACCAGGTCCGGGGCGCCGTTCAGGGTCTCCCGCATGGCCTCGGCGTACTCCGCCCAGTCGGTGGCGCAGTGCAGCGTGCCGCCGGGCCGCAGGCGGCTGCCCAGCAGGGCGACGTGCGCCGGCTGGATGATCCGCCGCTTGTGGTGACGGGCCTTCGGCCACGGGTCCGGGAAGAAGACGTGCACCGCGTCGAGGGCCCCGACCGGCAGGCGCCGGACCAGCTCCAGGGCGTCGCCCCGCGCCACCCGGACGTTGCCCAGGCCGTGGCGCTGCACCAGGTCCAGGAGGTTGGCGATCCCCGGGGTGTGCACCTCGACAGCCAGATAGTCCCGGTCCGGGTCGGCCGCGGCCATCGCGGCGGTGGTGTCGCCCATCCCCGAGCCGATCTCCAGCACCACCGGGGCGCGCCGCCCGAACAGGGCGGCCAGGTCGACCGCGTCGCCGGGCCCGTCGGGAACGTCCAGACCGTACGTCGGGAAGAGTCGGTCCAGCGCGTCGGTCTGCCGGGCGGTCATCCGGCCGCGGCGCGGGTGGAAGGTGCGGATCGTCCGCGCGGGCGTCGGTGGCACGGCAGGCGTGGCGTCGTGGTCGGTGAAGGTCACAGCGATCCGAGGGTACGCGACGGTCCCGCCGGAACCGGTGTGATGTACGCCCCGGGATGAGAGGATCCATCTCGTACGGCAGACCGGGCGGTCCGCTGCCCGGCCACCTCGAGACGGCGTCGGGAGGGGGCGACATGGCGATGACCCGCGCTGGCTTCGTGCTCTCCGCGATCGTCGCCGGAGTGCTGATGGCCTCCGCCCCCCGGTTCGAGGAGGCGTCGACCGGCACCGTCTGGCAACCCGACCAGCCGGGTGTCGAAGCCCCGGCCCTCGCCACGGACCGCGACTTCGTCGCCACGCCGGCGGACGGCGCGACGTCGGCCGGCGACCCCGTGGACGGGACGACGGTGGTCGGCGCGCCCGCCGACGGGACGGACATCACCGCCGTCCCCGCGGACGGCACCGCCCTCGCCGGCGCGCCGGCCCCCGGGGCAGGGGGTCAGCCCGCGCAGCCCAACCCCGTCGTGGACGTCTTCGTCAAGGTCAGCCCCAGCACGGTCCAGCCCGGCTACCTGGTGGGGATCGAGGCCAGTTGCCGGGACAACTCGATCCCCGCCACCGTCGTGTCGGACGCGTTCGGCCGGGTGCAGGTGCAGCCGCAACGCGGCCTGCTCACCGCCGCGCCGATGGTGCGCGAGCGCACCCGCCCCGGCAACTACCGGGTCAAGCTGGAGTGCCGCGACGGCGAGACCGCGTCGACGATGCTGCAGGTCGTCAAGGCGGTGAAGCCCACCCGCGGCCCGGCCACCGGCTTCGGGGGCAGCGCCGGCGGTTTCACCGGTGGTCTGCTGGTGCCGGGCGGGATCGCGTTGACGATCGCCGGGCTCGTCGTCGCCATCGTCGCGCTCCGCCGACCGCGGCGCGCCCACCGCTGAGGTCGCCGCCGATGGCCGCGCCGCGTCCCGCCCCTCGACCGCCCGCCAACTCGGCGGCCGCCCGATCCGCCGTCGCGCGACGGGCCTCCATCGACCACATGGTCACCGCCCAGCCCCGCCCGCCCGTACGCCCGGCGCCCGGCCGGCGCGGCGCGGACCGCGCGGCCGTCGGGCGGCGGCCCGGCCGGTCGCCCTGGACGGTGCCGCTGGCCGTGGTGCTGGTGCTGGCCGGGGTCTTCGCCACCGGCGTCGGGCTGGGCCATTCGGCCGGCCCGCTGGAGTGGGTGACGGCGGGAGAGGACCGGCCGCCCCGCGGCGAGGGCGCCGCTGCCGTCCGGGCCAGCCGACCGGTGAGCCTGTCGGTGCCGACGATCAAGGTCTCCGCCCCGGTCGCGCCGGTCGGGCAGGCCCGGGACGGCTCGATCGGCGTACCGCCGCTGGAGCGGCACAACGAGACCGGCTGGTACGACCGGGGGCCGATCCCCGGCGAGCCGGGCCCGGCGGTCATCGTCGGTCACGTGGACACCAAGAGCGGGCCGTCGGTCTTCTACGACCTCGGCAAGCTGGAGCCGGGCGACACGATCGAGGTGACCCGGGCCGACGCGTCGGTGGTGGTGTTCCGGGTCGACACCGTGGAACGTTTCCCGAAGGACCGGTTCCCCGCGGAGCGCATCTACGGCCACGAGGGGCAGCCGCAGCTGCGGCTGATCACCTGTGGTGGCGAGTTCGTCGGCGGCCGCACCGGCTACACCGACAACGTCATCGTCTTCGCCACCCTCACCACCACTCGCCCCGCCTGACCCCCCGGCCTTCCGCGCCGCCTCCCTGCCCCCTCACCCGGCTGTGTTGATCATGGAGTTGTCGCCCCGCAAATCGCTTTCCGGAGGCGACAACTTCATGATCAACGGCGAGTGGCGGCGCGGCGGCCGGCGGCCCTGCGGCGTGGGGTCAGGGGACCTGTTGGACCACTTCGAACTCCAGGAGGGTCGCGCCGGAGGCGACCGGGCGCTGCTGCTGGCCGGCGTGCGCGGCGCGCGACGGGCCGGCCGCCCAGGCCTGGTACGCCTCCTCCGACTCCCACCTGGTGTAGACGAAGTAGCGGCTCTCACCGGCGACCGGGCGGAGCAGCTCGAACCCGAGGAAGCCGGGGGAGTTCTCCACCGCGCCGGCCCGAGCCGCGAACCGCTTCTCCAGCTCCTCGCCCGCGCCGGGCGGGACGTCGATCGCGTTGATCTTCACGACTGCCATGACCCCACCCTAACCAGGCGCGGTGGGGTCAGAACGCCTCGACGGTCGGGGTCAGCGCGACGTCTACCACGATCGGAGCGTGATCGGAGGGGCCCTTGCCCTTGCGGGCCTCGCGGTCCACGTACGCCGCGCCGACCGCCCGGACGATCGCCGCCGAGGCGTAGACCAGGTCGATCCGCATCCCCTTGTTCTGGTGGAACATCCCGGCCCGGTAGTCCCAGTAGGTGAACGGGTGCGGGCCCTTCATCGGGGTGGGTACGACGTCGCTGAGCCCGAGGTCGCGCAGCGCGCCCAGCGCGGCCCGCTCGGCGGGCGTGACGTGTGTCGAGTGGGCGAAGACCGCCGGGTCCCAGACGTCGGCGTCGGTCGGGGCGACGTTGAAGTCCCCGCAGACCGCCAGTGGCAGGCCGCTGGTCAGCTCCTCCTCCAGCGCGTCGCGCAGGGCGGCGAGCCACGCCAGCTTGTACGCGTAGTGCGGGTCGTCCGGGGTGCGGCCGTTCGGCACGTACACGGACCAGACCCGCAGCCCGTCGCAGGTGGCCGAGATGGCCCGCGCCTCCGGGTCGGGAAAGCCCGGCTCGCCGGGGAAGCCGACGGTGACGTCGGTCAGGCCGACGCGGGACAGCAGCGCCACCCCGTTCCAGCGGCCGTCGCTGTGGCTGGCCACGGTGTAGCCCAGCTCGCCGACCTCGGCGACCGGGAAGGCCCCGTCGGGACACTTGGTCTCCTGCAGGCACACCACGTCCGGGGCGGTGCCGGCGAGCCAGTCGAGCAGCCGGGGGAGCCGGGCCTTCACCGAGTTCACGTTCCAGGTCGCCAGGCGCATGCCTTCAGCCTGCCGCATCCGCGCCCCGCACGCCGGGTCCGGCGCCGGGATGTCGCGCGCCGGTGCCGGACCCGGGGCGGGGATTCAGCTGCCGGGGGTGTCGTTCGGACGGGTCTGCTCGGCGAGGAACCGCTCCAGCTCCGCGCCGAGCTCCTCGGCGGTCGGCAGCGGTCCGGACTCAGGGGCGAGCAGGCTCTTCTCACCCTGCCCCCGGGCGAACGCGTCGTACTGCTCCTCCAGCGCCTGCACGAGCGCGGCCGCGTCCTCGGTCTGGGCGACCTGCCGGTCGATCTCCACCCGGACCACCTCGGCGGCCGAGCGCAGCCCGTCGCGGGGGAGGAGCAGCCCGGTGCTGCGGGAGATCGAGGCGAGCAGCACCTCGGCCGCGGCCGGGTACTCCGCCTGCGCCACGTAGTGCGGCACGTGGGCGGCGAAGCCGATGGCGTCGCGGCCCTGCTCGCCGAGCCGGTACTCGAGCAGGTGGCCGACACCGCCGGGCACCTGGACGCGCTGGAGCCAGGGCTCGTACCCGGAGATCAGCTCACGCCGGGTGGCGTGCGCGGTCACCCCGGTGGGCCGGGTGTGCGGGACGGCCATGGGGATCGAGTTGAGCCCCACGGTGACCCGGACGTCCAGCCGCGCGGCGAGGCCGGCGACCGCCGCCACGAAGCGCTCCCACTGGAGGTCCGGCTCGGGGCCGGTGAGCAGCAGGAAGGGGGTCTCGTCGTCGTCGTGCAGCAGGTGCAGTTCCAGCTTCGGCGCGTCGTACGACTCCCAGTGGTCCTCCATGAAGGTCATCACCGGGCGTCGGGAGCGGTAGTCGAAGACCTGGTCGACGTCGAAGGTCGCGATCGGGCGGGACTCCAGCGAGCTGAACAGCTGCTCGCGGGCGAGCCGGCTCGCGTGGCCCGCGTCGACGAACCCGGTGAGGGCCTGGATCAGGACCGGTTGACCGAGGTCGGGTAGATCGTCGGTGAGCTCGTAGAGCTCGTGTGGGTCGAGCACCGGTGCGGACCTCCCTGGAATGTGCCTGACGGGACGCCGTCGTGTGTCACGGCGCCCGGTTCGGGCAACGTACCCGCCATCCTGACGCATTCCTTCCCCGGGCAGCCGGTCTCCCAGGAACGGCGCGGGATCGGGCATAACGTGGCATTCCGCTGTTCGGGCTCCCGGTCCCAGCCGATCATCCGATGCCCGGCTGGTCTGGAAGGCCGAGTTTATCGATCATCGGCGAAGGTCGGGGGAGATGGCCAGGTAAGGCATCAATAGATCCGCTTCCGGGTCTGCTGCCGGGTTTCGCCGGTACGCGAGGTCCGTCCCCGGCCGCGCCCGTGCCGCCCGGGCTGTCCACCGGTCGGCGCCGATTCTGTGGCGAGGGCCACTGATCACCCACGGTAATCAGCCAGAACGTCTGCCTAGCCTCGGCTGATGCGTGACGACGGCACCCTCGACGAACCGAACGCCCCCCACGACTCCTCTGTGCGATCGGATGACACAACATCAGCCGAACGGCTGACCGGGCGGAATCCGGTGCGGACCGCGCGTGCGTACGCCCGGGACCTGATCGCCGGCCCCTCCCGGGGCCGCGTGGCCCTGGCCACCGGCGTGGTCTGCTGCCTCGGGCTCGCCGCCTTCGCTCAGGCCGGCGACCGGACCACCGCGGACGCCGACCCCCGGGCGACGCGGGTCGACGTGACCGCCCGGGCCGAGCAGGAACCGGCCTCCCGGGACCACGACCGTGCGCCGGACGCCGCGGACCCCTCCGCCGCGCCGGACAGCACCGCTGCCGACCCGGACACCAGCCCGGCCCGGAAGCAGGAGCGGCGGTCGGAGCGCAAGCCCGCGGAGCCGGCGCCGGTCGCCGGGCTGACCAGGGCGCAGATGAAGAACGCCGAGGCGATCGTGCGGACCGGCCGGGAGATGAAGGTCCCTCGTCGGGCGCTGGTGATCGCGGTCGCCACGGCGATGCAGGAGAGCAACCTCTACAACTACGCGAGTGGCGTGCTGCCCGAGTCGCAGAACTACCCGCACCAGGCGATCGGCTGGGACCACGACTCGGTCGGGCTGTTCCAGCAGCGTCCCAGCAGTGGCTGGGGCAGCGTCGGTGACCTGATGCGACCGGAGTACGCGACCCGGCAGTTCCTCACCGCGCTGGAGCAGGTCCCCGGCTGGCAGCAGATGCCGCTGACTGACGCCGCCCAGGCGGTGCAGGTCTCGGCGTTCGGGTGGCTGTATGCCCAGCACGAGTGGGCGGCCACGGAGGTCGTCGACGCCTTCGAGTCGGCCGGGCGGTAGTCTTCCGGCCACAGTGGACGGTTGTGGCTGAGCCATCCCGGGTACATCCGTTGTCGGTTGCGGGTACACATGAGTGAGGGCTCACCGACAGGAGGACCGAGATGTCTCTGTTGCAGCGGATCAGCACGTTCCTGCGCTCGCCGAAGGGGCAGCAGCTCGTCGAGCGCGGCCGTCGCGAACTCGCCAAGCCCGAGAACCAGCAGAAGCTGCGGGGTCTCGCCACCCGTCTCTCGAAGCGCCGCTGACCACGGCCGGACCGTCGTACCCGCCTGCGCCGACCCCCGGGAGTACCTGTGACCGAATCCGTTCCGGCCGACGGCCACCCCGCCCCCACGCCGTCACCCGACCGTGTCCCCGCCGTGCCGCCGGCCGCGTCCGCGGACGCGCCCGACACGCCGCCGGCCCGGCTCTGGGACCGGATGCGGGAGGACCCGCAGTACGCCCCGGAGCACCTCGCCCTCGAGGCGGTGCGCCGCCTCGGGCCGGAGGCGGCACAGTGGGCGCGCCGGGCCCGGTCGGAGCAGCCGGGGGTCGCCGCCGACGCCTTGGCTGAGCAGGCGATCCGCAGGTTCGTGAACCACGCTCGGCTCTCCGGCGCGGTGTCCGGGGCAGCCGGGCTGCCCGGCGCGGTGATCGACGTGGGCGTTCTGGCGTGGACGCAGGCCCGGATGGTGCTGCACGTCGCGGCGGCGTACGACGTCGACGCGACGCACACCGACCGGGCCACCGACCTGCTCGTCCTCCAGCGGGTGCACAAGGTGGCGGAGAGTGCCCGGCTGGCCCTCGGGGTGGCCGCCGGCCGGGAGCGGGCCGGTGCGCTGTTCGGCTCGGGCGGGCAGGGTCAGCTGGGCAAGGTGATGCTGCGGCTGGGCGTGCGGCTGGCCCAGATGGCCGGTGTGCGGGCGGCGAAACGGGTCTTCGCCAAGATCGTGCCGGGCGCGGCGATCATCCTCGGCACCTGGGCCAACTCCTCGGCGACCAAGGACCTGGCCGAGCGGTCCCGGGCGCTCTACCGCCAGCACGGCGGCGCCGTCCCCGGCCCGCGTCGGTCCTGAACCGAGGGCCGGCCCACGAATTCCGGGATGTCGGGCTGACCCCTCGACGGGGGCGGCCCGACTTCCAGGAACCGGAGTCGATCACCCCGGCCAGCCATCAGCCCGGGAGGCCGGACGCCGTTGAGGTCACCTGGGTGCGCCGTCAGGCGGCGAAGCCGGAGGCCCGCCAGGTCACCTCGGCGAGCCGGTCCTGCCCGGCCGCGTTCGGGTGGAACCAGTCCAGCGGGTTGACCAGGTCCAGCGTGAACCGCACCCGGTGCACCGCCCCTCCGTCGTGCCGGCACCGGGACCCGTACGCCCGGCACGCCGCGACCAACTGTGCGTTGTAGGCGGCGATCCGGTCCCGCACGGCGGCCCGCCGGGCGCGGTCGGCGGGCGCGGTCGAGGTCGGGTCGGCCAGCAGGGCGGGGCAGACCCCGCGCCGCCACGCCCGCACCGCGCGCGAGTCGGTGTGCCCGACCTCCCAGAGCCGGTGCAGGTCCGGGATGCTGACCACCAGCACCCGCGCCTTCGGGCGACCGGCGCGCAGCGCCCGCAGACCACGGTCCACGCCGGCGCGGAACTCGGCCACCGGCGTCATCGCGTCGACGCCGCCCCGGCACACGTCGTTCGCCCCGATCAGCACGGTGACGTGGTCGACCTTGTCGCGTACGGCCGCCCGGGCCTGCTCCTCCAGCGCGGCGGCCCGGGCTCCCGGGCGGGCGTGGTTGTACGCCCGACCGCGGACCGCCGGATCCTGGTCGAGCAGCCGCCGGTAGAGGCTCTCCACCCGCAGCCCGTCCCCGGTGGACCAGGAGTTGCGCTCGCACGAGGTGAGCACCAGGCAGGAGCCGAAGCCGGTGCTGATGGAGTCGCCGAGGGCGGCGATGCCACCGGACCCGGCGGGCGGCGGGGTGTCGCGCGGCGGTGGGGGCGAGCCGTCCCCGGCGCCCTCGCAGGCGAGCGCCACCAGCGCCGCGAGGCAGGCGACGGCGGTGATCCAGCGTCGAGGCATGATCTTCCCGTTTGGCAACTCGGAGCGACAGCGCGGTCACTGTACGCGCTCGTTCGGAGGCGGCGCGCGTCTGCTGTCGGCTATGCGGCAGAGCGCTGCCGTCGCGACCGTCGCTGTGCTAGCCCCGCAGGTCGGCCGTCTGGGTGACGGCGCGTCGACACTTGACTTCGAGCGCGCTCGCAGTGGAACCCTGACCCGGGACGGCACGCGCGAGAAGGAGTCTGTCTGTGAGGATCGGTCTGCACTACTGGAGCTTCACGGTCCCGGCGGAGCCGGAACTGATCGCCCCGACCCTCACGCGGACGGCGCGGGCCGCCGAGGACGGGGGGTTCGCCTCCTTCACCGTCATGGACCACTTCTTCCAGATGGAGGCCGTGGCGCCGGCCGAGGAGCCGATGCTGGAGGCGTACACGACGCTCGGCTTCGTCGCCGGGCAGACCGAACGGATGACGCTCGGTGTGCTGGTCACCGGCGTGATGTACCGGCATCCGGGCCTGCTCGCGAAGATCGTCACGACCCTGGACGTGCTCTCCGCCGGTCGGGCCCGCCTGGGCATCGGCGCCTCCTGGTACGAGCGGGAGCAGCGTGGCCTGGGGGTGCCCGTGGTGCCGGTGGGTGAGCGGTTCGAGCGACTGGAGGAGACGCTGCAGATCTGCCTGCAGATGTGGAGCGAGGACAACGGTCCCTACGAGGGCCGGCACTACCGGCTGACCGAGACCCTCTGCGTCCCCGCGCCGCTGGGTCGGCCCCGCCCGTCGATCATGATCGGCGGCGGCGGGGAGAAGAAGACGCTCCTGCTGGTCGCCCGCTACGCCGACGCGTGCAACCTCTTCGACACCGGCGTCGACGAGGTGCGCCGCAAGCTCGACGTGCTCCGGGACCACTGCGCGGCCGAGGGGCGCGACTACGACAGCATCGAGAAGACGCTGGTGATGCGGGTGTCGCCGGTCGACGAGCCGGACGCGTTCCTCACCGCCGTCCGGGACTACGCCGCGCTCGGCGTCACCGAGGTTCAGGTGACCCCGGACCGGCACCCCGTGGAGTTCGCCGAGCGGGTCAGCGAGCGGATCGTGCCGAAGCTCGCCGAGATCGGCTGACGGCCGCCGCGCCCCGGACACGGCCGCCGCCGCGCCCCGGACACGGCCGCCGCCGCGCCCCGGACACGGCCGCCGCCGCGCCCCGGGCCGGCCGCCGCCGCTCGCCGGGCCGACCGTCGGCGCCGACCGGCCGCAGCCGGCACGCGCCGCGACCGCCGGTTAGGCCCGCCGTTCCCGGGGTAGGTCGGAAGGTATGACGAGATCGCAGCCCCGGCGTGCCCGCGGCACGGTCGGCCACGCCTACAGCGCGTTGAACCTCCGGCTCGCGCTCGCCAGTTTCGGGCTGGTGATCATGGTGATCTTCGCCGTGCTGGCGTTCTGGGCGGCGGTGACCTGGCTGGGTGTCGTCTGCGCCGTGCTCGCGATCGTCGCCGCGGTGGACCTGGTCATCATCCAGCGTCGCCGCGCCGCCCGCCGCCGCGAGGAGCCGGGCGTACGGCACTCACTGTTCGAGTGACAGGAGGACGAGATGTCCATCGCCACCACCAACCCCGCCACCGGACAGGTGCTCAAGACCTACGACCCGATGTCCGACGAGCAGATCGACGCCGCGATCGGCCGGGCCGACGGTGCGTTCCGGCAGTTGCGCGGCACCACGGTCGACCAGCGGGCCGGCTGGATGAACGCGGCGGCGGACCTGCTCGACGCCGAGCGCGACGAGATCGCCCGGATCATGACCACCGAGATGGGCAAGACGTACGCCTCGGCGAAGGCCGAGGTCACCAAGTGCGCCAGCGCGGCCCGGTTCTACGCCGCCCACGCGGCCGAGTTCCTCGCCGACGAGCCGGCCGACGCCGCCGCGGTCAACGCGGGCCAGGCGTTCGTCCGCCACCAGCCGATCGGTCCGGTGCTGGCGGTCATGCCGTGGAACTTCCCGCTCTGGCAGGTGCTGCGCTTCGCCGCGCCGGCGCTGATGGCCGGCAACACCGGCCTGCTCAAGCACGCCTCGAACGTGCCGCAGACGGCCCTGCTGCTGGAGGACCTGTTCCGCCGGGCCGGCTTCCCCGAGGGCGCGTTCACCACCCTGCTGGTCGGCTCGGACGCGGTCGACCAGATCCTCAGCGACCCCCGGGTCCGCGCGGCCACCCTGACCGGCAGCGAGGGCGCGGGCCGCTCCATCGCGCAGATCGCCGGCCGCGAACTGAAGAAGACGGTGCTGGAGTTGGGCGGCAGCGACCCGTTCGTGGTGATGCCCTCGGCCGACCTCGACCGGGCGGCCGAGGTGGCGACCACCGCACGCTGCCAGAACAACGGCCAGTCCTGCATCGCCGCGAAGCGCTTCGTCGTGCACGCCGACGTGTTCGACGCCTTCGCGGAGAAGTTCGCCGCGAACATGGCCGCGCTGCGCGTCGGCGACCCGATGGACGAGGGGAGCGATGTGGGACCGCTGGCCACCGAGCGGGGGCGTGACGAGGTCAACGAGCAGGTCCGCGACGCCATCGACAACGGCGCCACGGTGCTCGTCGGCGGCGAGCAGCCGAGCCGGGACGGCTGGTGGTACCCGCCGACCGTCGTCACCGACCTCACGCCGGAGATGCGGATGTGGCGCGAGGAGGTCTTCGGCCCGGTCGCCGGCCTCTACCGGGTGGGGTCGTACGAGGAGGCGATCGAGGTGGCCAACGGCACGAGCTACGGCCTCGGCTCGAACGCCTGGACGCGCGACCCTCAGGAGCAGCGGCGCTTCGCCACCGACCTGGACGCCGGCAACGTCTTCATCAACGGCATGACGACCTCCTTTCCCGAGTTGCCGTTCGGCGGCGTGAAGAACTCCGGCTACGGCCGGGAACTGTCGGCGATGGGCATGCGCGAGTTCTGCAACACCAAGACCGTCTGGGTCGGAGGCGACGGCGGCGGCGCGATCGGGACGGCCGGCGCACACGCGGAGTGACGCAGCTTTAGGCGGACACCGTCCTGGGTAGGGAACCCACCCATGACGGTGTTCGCCTTCCACGCGTCCCACGAGCAGATCCATCCCCGCGCCCTGCTGGATGCGGTGATCCACGCCGAGCGCGCCGGCTTCGACGCCGCCATGTGCTCGGACCACTTCGCGCCGTGGAGCGCACGGCAGGGCCACTCCGGCTTCGCCTGGTCGTGGCTGGGCGCCGCGCTCCAGGCCACCACGCTGCCGTTCGGGGTGGTCAACGCACCCGGCCAGCGGTACCACCCGGCCGTGATCGCCCAGGCCATCGGCACGCTCGCCGCCATGTACCCGGGCCGCTTCTGGGCCGCACTGGGCACCGGGGAGGCGTCCAACGAGCACATCACCGGCGACGGATGGCCCCGCAAGGACGTCCGCAACGCCCGGCTGCGCGAGTGCGTCGACGTGATCCGGGCGTTGCTGGCCGGCGAGGAGGTCAGCCACGACGGGCTGGTCCGCGTCGACCGCGCCCGGCTGTGGAGCCGGCCCGACGAGCCGCCCGCGCTGGTCGGCGCCGCGGTGAGCGTGGCCACGGCCCGCTGGTGCGCCGAGTGGGCCGACGGGCTGATCACCGTGAACGCGCCGGTGGACCACCTGCGGCGGATGGTCGACGCCTACCGGGACGCCGGCGGGCGCGGGCCGTTGCACCTGCAGGTCCACCTGAGCTGGGCGCCCGACCAGGCCGAGGCCGAGGCGGTCGCGTACGACCAGTGGCGCAGCAACGTCTTCGCGCCGCCGGTCTGCTGGGACCTGGAGACCCCCGAGCACTTCGACGTGATCTCCGCCGACGTGCCGCCGGAGCGGGTCGCCCAAGTGGTCAACATCTCGTCCGACCTGGGCCGGCACGTCGGCTGGCTGGAGGAGTACGTCGCGCTGGGCTTCGACCAGATCGCCCTGCACCACGTCGGGCAGGAGCAGCGCGCGTTCGTCGACACGTTCGGCGCCGAGGTGCTGCCGAAGCTGCGGGCCGCCCGTTGAGCGGGCGTCGCCGGCCCGCCGCCTAGGCTCGTACCCCATGGAGGGACTCTTCGAGATCGTCGTCTTCCTGGCGGTCGCGACGCTCGGCGCGGCGCTGGCCCGCAAGCTGGGCCTGCTGGCACCGATCGTGCTGGTGGTCGTGGGGCTGCTGCTCTCCTTCGTTCCCGGCTTCCCGCACGTCCGGCTCGACCCCGACCTGGTGCTCGTCGGGATCCTGCCGCCGCTGCTCTACGTGGCCGCGCTGGAGACGTCCGTGCCGGCGTTCCGGCACAACCTCCGGCCGATCCTGCTGCTCGCCGTGGGCCTGGTGCTCTTCACGGCGGTCGTGGTCGGCGTGGTCCTGCACCTGCTCCTGCCGGCGGTCCCGTTCGCGGCCTGCCTCGCCCTCGGCGCGGTGCTCGCGCCCCCCGACGCGGTCGCCGCGACGGCGGTGGCCCGGCGGATCGGGCTGCCCCGTCGGGTCGTGACCATCCTGGAGGGCGAGAGCCTGCTCAACGACGCCACCGCGCTGGTGCTGTTCCGGGTGGCCACGCTGGCCGCCGTCGGATCGGCCGTCGGAGTGGTCGACGTGAGCGTCGAGGTGCTGCGGTCCGCCGGCGGCGGGGTCGTCGTCGGCGCGCTGGGCGCGCTGATCTTCGGGTTCGTGCACAAGCGCATCACCGATCCGCTGCTGGACAACGCGCTGTCGCTGATCATCCCGTTCGCCGTGGTCTTCGCGGCCGAGGAGATCCACGCCTCCGGTGTCGTCGCGGTGGTGGTCACCGGCCTCGCGCTGGGCCACCGGTTGCCGGTGCTGCTGTCGGCCGCGTCCCGGCTCCAGGTCGCCGCGGTCTGGCGGCTGGTCCGGTTCCTGCTCGAAGGGCTGGTCTTCCTGCTGGTCGGGCTCCAGCTGCCGGACGTGCTGGAGGACCTCGACGAGCCGGCCGGCCGGCTCGTCGGCGTCACCGCGGCGGTGCTCGGCGCCGTCTTCCTCACCCGCTTCGTCTGGCTCTTCCCCGCGACCTACCTGACCCGGCTGGTGCCCCGGCTGCGCACGCGGGAGCGGAAGCCGGCGAAGTTCCCCCTCGTCATCGGTTGGGCGGGCATGCGGGGCGTCGTGACGCTCGCCGCCGCGCTCGCCCTCCCGCTCACCCTGGCCGACGACGCGCCCTACCCGCGGGCGCTGTTCATCTGGCTGGCCTTCGCCGTGATCGTGTTCACGCTGGTCGGCCAGGGCGCCACCCTGCCGACCGTGGCCCGCCGGCTCAAGCTGCCCCCGGACGACCCGGTGCAGGACGCGCTCTCCGCGGCCGGCGTGCAGCAGCAGGCCAGCCGGGCGGCCCAGGAGCGCCTCGACGCGCTGGCCGACACCGCGCCCGCGCCCGTGGTGGAGCGGCTGCGCCGGGGCGTGGAGGACCGCACCAACCTGGCCTGGGAACGGCTGGGCGGCAGCGCGCGGGAGACCCCCTCGCAGGCGTACGGTCGGCTGCGGCAGGAGATGATCGACGCTGAGCGGGAGGTGTTCCGCGCCGCCCGCGACTCCGGCCGGATTCCCGAGGAGGTGCTGGTGCGCGCCTATCGTGACCTGGACCTGGAGGAATCGTTGCTGCGACGGGAGATTCAATGAGCTGTGCGCACCTGACCGAGGCCGGGACGGCCGAGCCGCGTACCACCGCGGAGTGCCCCGACTGCGTGGCGATCGGCAGCACCGACTGGGTGCACCTGCGCGCCTGCCTGACGTGCGGGCACGTCGGCTGCTGCGACTCCTCGCCCAACCGGCACGCGACGAAGCACTTCGAGCAGACCGGGCACCCCGTGATGCGCTCGATCGAGCCGGGGGAGTCCTGGCGCTGGTGCTTCGTGGACGAGGAGATCGGCTGAGCGTGGGCGCCGCGACCCGGCCCCGTCGGGCCGGGTCGGCCGCTCAGTCCAGCCGGCGGGTGAGCACCTGCCCGGGCCAGGGCTCACGGCCGGGACGGTCGACGGTGAACGAATCGGTGCGGGTGAAGTCCTGCCGCTCGTACCACCGGACCAGCGCGCCGTCGCCGCCGGCGTAACAGTCCACCCGGAGCAGACCGACGCCCCGCTCGCGGGCCAGGTCCGCGGCGTGCGCGAGCAGCCGCCCCCCGATCGCCCGGCCGGCGTACGCCCGGTCGGTGACCAGCAGGTTCACGAACAGCTCCGGTTCGGTGGCGGCCGGGACGTATGCGGTGGCCGCACCGACGACCAGCGCGCCGACCGCTCGTCCGCCGAGCTCCGCGAGCCACAGCCCGCCCGAGGTGGCCCACGTCCGGGCCTGGGCGACCCGGCGCGGGTCGGCCGAGGCGGGCTCGGTGCCCCATTGCCCGGTGCGGCCCTGCGCCACCAGCCAGGCCGTCGCGGAGTCGAGCAGGCGCAGGACGTCGGCGGCGTCGTCCGGGCCGCCGGGGCGCACGGTCAGGGTCTGCGCGTCGGTCATCCCGACATGCTGCTACACCGGCGACGGTTGATGGGTGCCCGGCGACCCTGAGCCACAGATGGGCATCGATGGGGCCTGTGGTAGGACCGACTCGCTACCCGGAGCAGCCGTCCCGGCGCGACGGATCGCGCCGGGACGGCTGCTCCGGCGTCAGGCCGCCGTGCAGGGTCGACCGTTGACCGTGACCAGGCCGGGTGGCGGGTTCGCGCCGCCTCCGGTGGTCGCGTTGAACCCGAAGGTCACGCTGCCGCCCGGATCGATGCGTCCGTTGTACGACTCGTTACGGGCGGTCACGGTGGCACCCGACTGGGCAACCTTCGCCAGCCACGCCTCGCGTACCTTCTGGTCACCGGTGAACGCGAACCGGGCGGTCCAGCCGTTCACCACCGCCGTACCGGTGTTGCGGATGGTCAGCTGCGCGGTGAACCCGGTGCCGCCGTGCCACGCGCCGTAGTTCGTGTAGGTGACCGCACAGGTGGGCGTCGGCACGGCCGCGGAGTCGCCCTGGTCGGCGAGGAACGAGGCGATCCACGCCAGCGCCGAGTTCCAGTTGATCGCCACCTCGTTGGTCGCGTACGAGGCGATGTCGTCGACGTAGCAGAACATCGGCGCGCACCCGGCCAGCAGTTGCGCGGCGAACGGGTCCTGGAGGGCGGCGTTCGCCCCGCCGGCCAGCGACCCGGCGGGCGGGCGCGGCAGGCTCGGGTCGAGTTGGTGGCCGAAGATCCGGCTGTGCTGATTCTCGGCCGCGTGCTCGCCCCACCCGGTCACGTACGAGATGTTGAGCGCGTTGCGCCCGAAGAGGTAGTCCACCGCCTGCACGGCGCCGTCGCGGTAACGGGCGTCCCGGGTCAGGTCGAAGGCGGTGGCCAGCACGACCGCGTTGTTGACGATGTTGCTGTTGCCGCCCCAGAAGTAGCTGCCGGCGTCACCCGGCAGGGGCAGCCCGTACGCCTGCCGGCCCAGCTCGGCCAGGTAGCCGTCGGCGGCGGCGATGACCGAGCCGCGGATCCGGGCCAGCTCGGCGGCGGGCAGCGCGTTCGGCACCGTGGCCAGGTCGAGCCGACCGAGGGCGGCGACCCCCTGCCAGCCGAAGCCGCGCGGGTCGAACACGTCCCCGGTGTGGTGCCGCGACGCGGTCAGGTCGGCCAGGTACGCGGGCGTGCCGGTGGTGAGCCACAGCTCGACGGCGGCCCAGTAGAACTCGTCGGTCACGTCCGTGTCGTCGTACGCCCCGCCGCCGGTGCTGTCGGTCGGGCTCGCGTACCGGGTCGGGTTCGCCTCGGCCGCCGCGTACGCCGTGGTCGCCGCGGTCCGGCAGCGCGCCGCGAACGCCGCGTCGTAGGGGGCGTAGAGCCGGGCGCACTGCGCGGCCGTCGCGGCCAGGTTGAGGGTGGCGGCGGTGGACGGTGGGTGCAGCTCGCGCGGCTGCGGGTCGTCCTGCGGCGCGAGCGGCAGGCCCGTCCAGTTGCGGTCGTGGACCTTGTGGTGGGCCATGCCGGCGAGCGGCTGTCCGGCCGGCACCTGCATGCGCAGCAGGAACTCCAGCTCCCAGCGGGCCTCGTCGAGCACGTCCGGTACGCCGTTGCCGCGCTCGGGCACCCGCAGCGTGCCGTCGCCGAGCGCGGCGCCGCCGTTGGCAGTGGCCGCCGTCTTGGTCCGCTCGAACGTGCTGAGCAGCTGATAGGTGGCGATGCCGCCGTTGACCACGTACTTGCCGTGGTCGCCGGCGTCGTACCAGCCGCCGCGCACGTCGAGCCGGTAGTCGCAGACGCCGGCCTGGCAGGGCACGTCGGTGTCGCCCTGGTTGGGTGCGACGCCGAGGTGGCCGGCGGGGCGCGCGTACTCGGGGCCGAGCAGGGCGCCGTCGATCGCGGTGCCGCTGCGCTGGGCGTAGAAGAACTGGAGCGCGTCGGCGCGCAGCCGGTCGTAGAGCGTGCCGGAGATGTCGAAGGGGTGGCTGGTCTCGCCGTCGACGACCAGGGTCAGTCCGGTCCCGGGCGTGCGGTGGGCGGAGAAGTCGAGGGTCTGCACGTTCTGCGCCGACGCGGTGTCCACCCCGCGCGGCGTCGTGGTGCCCGACGCCAGCACCGTGCCGGCGGCCGAGCGCAGCTGCCAGGGCAGCGGGTCGGTCGCCTCGGTGACGACGGTCGCGTTCTTGGGCCCGCCGGGGAGGTAGCCGACCTGGTTCACCCGGACCCGGGGCCCGGTGTCCGGCACGTACGGCTCGGGCGGCTCGCCACCGCGCAGCGACACGTCGTCGAGGCAGACGGTCTGTTCGGTTGCGCTCCCGCCGACCTGGAAGATCAGCTGGGCGGAGGGGTTGTCGTCCGGTGCGGTGAAGGTCCGCTCGACCCGTTGCGCGGTGCCGGTGGCGGTCACCGTGACGGTGGCGTAGCTGGTGTAGGGCGGGCCGCCGAGCTGCAGGACGGCGGTGACCGGGGTGCCGGGCGTGGCGGCGACGTCGAACCCGAGGGTGTACTCGGCGCCGGCGACCAGCGGAACCCCGTCCTGGCCGATGCCGGCGTCCCACGGGTTGGCCAGCCCGCCGGGGACGGTGGTGCAGAGCCGGCCGTCGGTGACGCCGAGTGTCCCGGTGCCGTAGGAGAACCAGGGGGCGACGCCGGAGCCGAAGTCGCCGTTCTCGATCTGCTCGGGTGCGTCCGGTGGTGGGTCGGCGGCGGCCGGGCCGGCGGCGACGCCGGTGAGGGCCAGGGTGACCGCGGCGGCGAGCAGCGCGCGGCGGCGTCGGGATGGCGTCACGGGGGAGTCCTTCCGGGGACGGGTGGACCGGTGGTGGTGGCGGACGATCTGGGAGCGCTCCCAGCCGTCGCCCCGATGTTTCCAGTACGCTGCGGCGCTGTCAATCGACTCTGCTGGATGTTCTGGGGAGGGTTCGGGCCGCTCGGGACGGGTCACCCGCGGCGGCGACGGCAGTGAGATTCGCCGCGCCACGCTTCCTCGCCGTGATCTCCTAGAGACAACTGTGCCCTCCGCCTGGCAGGCTGCCTCCCATGACCCTGAAGCTGCGTTCCGTGGGAACGAGCGACCGTGGGCTGATCCGCAGTGGAAACCAGGACGCCCTGCACGCCGGCACCTGGCTGGTCGCCGTCGCCGACGGCATGGGCGGCATGGCCGCCGGCGACCTGGCCAGCGCCATCGCGATCGAGGCGGTGGCGCCGCTGGACCGGGAGACGCCGGAGGACGCCCTGGTCGCCGCGTTGCAGAGCGGCATCCAGGAGGCCACCGTGCGGATCCGGCAGGCGGTCAGCGAGGACCCCGAGCGGCAGGGCATGGGCACCACGCTGACCGCCCTGCTCTTCGCCCGGACCGGCAGCTGCCTGGCCCTGGCCCACGTCGGTGACTCTCGCGCCTACCTCTACCGGGAGGGCGTGCTCAAACAGATCACCCGGGACGACACCTTCGTGCAGATGCTCGTCGACCAGGGCGTCATCACCGCCGACCAGGCCAGCAGCCACCCCCGCCGCGCCGTCGTCACCCAGGCGCTGCAGGGCGACGAGGTCTCCCCGACGTACGCGACGATGGTGCCCTGGGCCGGCGACCGCTGGCTGCTGTGCAGCGACGGCCTCTCCAACGTGGTCCGCCCCGACACCCTCGCCGAGGTGCTGGCCGAATACCCCGACCAGACCGCGTGCGCCCGCCGGCTCATCGACCTGGCGCTGCGCGCCGGCGGCCCGGACAACGTGACGGTGGTCGTCGCCGACATCGTGGCGGAATGAGCGGCTAGCGGCGCCGGGGAGCGGCGCGGCGGGTCGGCTCGGCGGTGGTCGGGTCCTCCGGCCAGGGATGCCGGGGGTAGCGACCCCGCAGCTCCGCGCGGACCTGCGGATAGCCGACCCGCCAGAAGGACGCCAGGTCGGCGGTGACCGCGACCGGGCGGCCGGCCGGGGAGAGCAGGTGCAGCAGCACCGGGACCCGACCGCCACCGATCCGCGGCGCCTGCTGCCAGCCGAAGGTCTCCTGCAGCTTCACGGCCAGCACCGGCGCGCTCGGATCGGTGTAGTCCACCCGGACCCGGGAGCCGCTCGGCACGGCGAGCCGCTCCGGGGCGAGCTCGTCGAGCCGCGCCGCCCGGTCCCACGGCAGCAGCCGGCGTAGCGCCGCCGCGACGTCCACCCGGGCCAGGTCCGCGCGACGTCGCGCGGACGCCAGCTCCGGCCCCAACCAGACCGGCGCGGCGTCGAGCAGCGCCTCGTCACCGACGTCCGGCCAGTCGTCGCCCAGCACGTGCCGGCAGAACGCCAGCCGCTCGCGCAGCGCCCGGGCGCCCGGCGTCCAGTCGAGCAGGCCCAGGCCGGTGCGGCGCAGCCCGGTCAGCAGCGCGGCGCCGAGCTCCGCCGGGTCGGGCCGGGACAGCGGGCGCTCGACCAACTCGACCGCGCCGAGCCGCACCACCTCGCGCGCCACCACGTCCGCGCCGGACCAGCCGACCTCGCGGTCGGTGCGCAGCAGCGCCCCGCCCGCCTCCCGCGCCGTCGCCTCGTCCACCGGCGTGGCGAGCCGGACCCGGGCGGTGGGCGCGCCGGGGGAGCGGTCGGCGACGGCCACCGCCAGCCAGGCCGACCCGGCCAGCCCCGACCCGGGTGCGAGGTCCGCCGCGGTGCCACCCGTCATCAGGTACGACGAACCGCCCGGGCGGCGCGCCCGGGCCAGCCGCTCCGGGTAGGCCAGGCCCACCAACAGCCCGGCGGCGAGGTCGTCGGGGAGCCGCTCGCGTCCCGTGCCGGTGCCCGCGGCGGTGTCCGGCGGCAGGGCGGCGCGCAGCCGGCGTACCTCGGCGCGCCAGCGGGCGGTGGCCGCCGCGTCACCGCCGGTCCGCAGCCGACGCCACGCGGCGGTCAGGTCGTCACCGGGCCCGGTGACGGTCTCCTCGGCCAGCAGGGCGACCACCTCGGCGGCCCGGTCCGCGCCGACCCGGTCCGCGCCGTCGAGCAGCGCCCGGGCCAGGCGGGGATGGGCGCCCGCCGCGGCGATCGCCCGGCCCCGCGCGGTGATCCGGCCGTCCGGGTCGACCGCGCCCAGGGCGCCGAGCGTCTCCCGGGCGACCGCCATCGCCGCGGGCGGGGGCGGATCGGGCAGCGCGAGCCCGGCGCCGTCCGGCTGCCCCCAGGCGGCCAGGTCCAGCGCGAACCCGGTCAGGTCGGCGCTGGCGATCTCCGGCTCCGGCTGCGCCGGCAGCCGCTCATGGGTCGCGGCCGACCAGCAGCGGTAGACGTATCCGGGTGCCTCGCGGCCCGCGCGGCCGGCCCGCTGGGTGGCGGTCGCGCGGGACACCGGCACCGTGACCAGGGCGCCGAGGCCGCGTGCCAGGTCCATCCGGGCCACCCGGCTCAACCCGGCGTCCACCACCACCCGGACTCCCGGCACCGTCAAGCTGGTCTCGGCGACGGCGGTCGCCAGCACCACCCGACGCCGGTCGTCCGCAGCCGCCCCGGGGGCTCGGCCCGAGCGGGGCGGTCGAGGGCGCAGCGCGGCGTCCTGCTCGGCGCTGCGCTGGCGGCCGTGCAGCGTCAGGATCTCCACGCCGTCCCGCAGGTCGGCCAGCCGCCCCGCCACGGCGGCGATCTCGCCCGCGCCGGGCAGGAAGACGAGCAGGTCACCATCGCGCTCGTTCAGCGCCCGGCGCACGGTGGCCGCCACGTGGTCGAGCAGTGCACGGTCCACCGGCCCGGCGCCCGGTGGGGTGACCGGTCGGGTCGGCGGAGCCCAGATCCGGGTCACCGGATGCAGCGCCGACTCCGCCCGGACGACCGGTGCCGGCCCGTCCGCCGCGCCGAGGAGCGCGGCGAACCGGTCCGTGCGCGGGGTCGCCGACATGGCCAGCAGCCACAGGTCGGGGCGGAGGGCGGCACGGGCCTCGACCGCGAACGCGAGCCCGAGGTCGGCGTCGAGGTGCCGCTCGTGACACTCGTCGAGCAGCACCGCACCGGTGCCGGGGAGGTCCGGGTCGGCCTGGAGCCGGCGTACCAGCAGCCCGGTCGTCACCACCTCGACCCGGGTGGCCGGGCCGACCCGCCGCTCGCCGCGTACGGCGTACCCGATCCGGTCGCCCACCCGCTCGCCGAGCAGGTCGGCCATCCGCCGGGCCGCGGCCCGCGCGGCCACCCGTCGCGGCTGGGCGACCAGCACCCGCCCGTCGACCTGGTCGGCGACGGCGAGCGGCGCGAGGGTCGTCTTGCCGGTGCCCGGCGGGGCCACCAGGACCGCGGTGCCGGCCGTCCGCAGGGCCGTGACCAGCGCCGGCAGCACGGACCGGACGGGCAGGTCCAGGTGGACGTCGGAGAGCACGGCCCAGTGTCGCACCGGCCCGGGTGCGGTCGGTCGGGACGTACGAGCCGGTGGCCCCGTACGACCGGCGCGATCCGGGTGCGACCGGCCGACCGGCGTGGGACCGATTGTCACGCGCGCGTGACGTGAGACGCCTGCGGGTGACCCGGACAGGCCGGTGGCCGGGTCAACGACCCGGCCACCGGCTCACCCCCCAGGGCGCTGGACGCCCCAGTCCTAGTACGTGCCGTCGAGCTGCCCCCGCAGCTTGGTCAGCGCCCGGGCCAGCAGCCGGGAGACGTGCATCTGCGAGACGCCGATCTGCTCGGCGATCTGCGACTGCGTCAGGTTGCCGTAGAACCGCAGGCTGAGGATCTTCTGCTCACGCTCGTCGAGCGTGGCCAGCGCCGGGCCGAGCGCCACGCGCAGCTCGGCCAGCTCGAACTCGGCGTCCTCCCCGCCGAGCATGTCGCCCAGCTCGGTGGCGCGGTCGCCGTCGCCGGTGGGGGTGGACAGCGAGACCGCGTTGTACGCGCGGGCACCTTCCAGGCCCTCCAGGACCTCTTCCTCCGTGAGGTTGAGGTGGGCGGCGATGTCGGCGACCGTCGGCGAGCGACCCAGGGTCTGCAGCAGGGAGCTGTTGGCGTCGGAGATCGCGAGCCGCAGCTCCTGGAGGCGGCGAGGCACCCGGATGTCCCAGGTGCGGTCACGGAAGTGCCGCTTGAGCTCACCGATGATGGTGGGGATCGCGTAGCCGGCGAAGTCGACGCCCCGGGAGGGGTCGAACTTGTCGATCGCCTTGATCAGGCCGACGGCGGCGGTCTGCGCCAGGTCGTCGGTCGGCTCGCCCCGGCCGCTGTAGCGGTGGGCGAGGTGGTTGGCGAGCGGGAGCCAGGCCTCGATCGCCCGGTCGCGCAGGGCGGCGCGGGACGGGTGGTTGGCGGGCAGCGCGGCCATCGCGTTGAGCAGGTCGGCGGCGCTGTCGGAGAGCGCCCGGGGATCGAGTTTCTCCGTGGTGGTCGTGCTCGTCATCTGGTCGTTGATCGCTGGCGCGGTCATGGGTGGTCCTCCCTGCACCTCGTCCGCGGATGAAAGACGTGACGCTGTGGTTTAACTTCGTATGGGCCGTTCGGGAGTCACCTTAACCCGATCGTCTTCCAGAAATCTAGCCGAACGGACGATGTACTTAAGTGATGTCGCGCAACATTTACGGATTAAACGGGCGCAATCGTTGTCGGGTGGCATGCAACTGTGAGGGTGGTTACCGGTTCGCCCGGGCCATCCGTCGCGAGCCGTGCGGGTTCGCGCGCTGAACGGACGGTCAACGCGCCGGCGCCGAACGGTCAACACCAAACCCGACATGAGAGCCCGAGTGTCGACATTCCGTCGTTGTCCCGTCGACGGACTAGCCGTAGGTTCGGCTTGACCCCAATTCGGGATGGAGGCGCCGTGCTCGACCCTGTCGCTCCCCAGCTCGTCGTGAACAGCCGTTCCCTCTACTTCAGCTGGCTGCCGGCGGATCCGGGTGCGGTCGCCGCGCTGGTGCCGGTCGGGCTGCGGCCCCGCCCGGACCGGCAGGTCTTCCTCAACCAGTACGTCGTCGACGACGAGACCCAGACGTCGGGCTTCGGCGCCTACAGCCTGACCTACCTCGGGGTGTCGCTGAGCGGTGTCGACGCGCCCGGCGGCATCAACGCGGGCGGCTGGTGGACGCACTACGTCACGTCCAGCCCCAACGTGCTCGCCTACGCCGAGGCGCGTGGCGCCCCCGCCAGCCTCGGCCGGACCCTCATCGACGTCCACCGCGGCACGCTGGTCGCCGAGACCGAGCTCGACGGCGTGCCGGTGATCCGGGCGCGCTGCCGGGTGGGGGAGACCGGCCACGTCGTCAGCAGCGGGCACCACCGCTACTTCACCCGCCGCCACGGCAAGCTGGTCAGCTCGACCTACCCCTACCTCGCCGAGCCGGTGACGCCGTTCGAAATCGAGTCGGTGGAGTTCCTGGAACCGGAGCACCCCGTTTACGCGCTCCGCCCGGCCAACCCGCTCGTCGTCTCCTGGGGCTTCTACTCCCCGCGTGCCTCGTTCGCCTACCCCGGCGGCCTGACGACCCACCACGGTGAAGCCGGGCTCCCCGGGGAACTGGTGGGCGTCTCACCACGTACCGGAGCGACGGGCGCGTAGCGGGCGACCGTCCGGGTCGTAGACGAGCCGGTACACCGGCAGCGCCCACGCCCGGGTGTGCCAGGCCAGCCGCTCCGGCCGGTGCGGGCGCAACCGGCCCGGCGGCCGGGGGCCGACCCGCCCGCCGTCGTGCCACCGTTGGAGCGTGTCGGCGGCGGCGGTCACGGCGGCGACCGCCTCGGCCGGGTCGAGCAGGTCGGCGTCCTGTCCGCCGTCCGGGTCGCGGTCGAGGTGCTCTCGCCATAGCCGCAACCGCAGCTCCCGCGCGAAGACCCGGGCGCCATCGCCCTGGCCGGCCGGGTCGGTCGGCGCCCGCTCGTCGCGGGTGTCGTCCAGCACCGCGCAGGACAGCTCGCTGTCGTGGGTCCACGAGCGGCGGTTGAAGTTGTCGCTGCCCACGCTGGCCCAGACGTCGTCGATCACGCAGACCTTGGCGTGGACGTAGACCGGGCCGCCCTCGTGGTTCTCCAGGTCGAACACGTGCACCCGCTCGGGCGCCGCCTGCTGGCAGAGCGAGAGCGCCTGCTCCCGGCCGACCATGTTCGGCGGCAGCGCCAATCGACCGTCCACGTCCGGATGGCGCGGGACCACGGCGACCAGGTGCAGCCGCGGGTTGTCCCGCAGGGCGCGCGCGAACAGGTCGGCCACCTCGGTGGACCACAGGTACTGGTCCTCCAGGTAGATCAGGCGCCGGGCCCGGCGTACGGCCTTGGTGTAACCCCGGGCCACCGTCCGCTCGCCGTCCGGGGCGAACGAGTAGCGGGGGCGGACGGCCGGGTAGGTGCGCAGCACCTGGACCCGGTGCGGCCCGCACGGTGGCGGGTCGGCAGGCTGCTCCGGCAGCGGATCCGGCCGCAGGTCGGCGCCGCGTAGCCGGTCCCGCAGGTAGGCCAGCGGATTCTCCGAGTCCAGCGGCATCGGGTCGGTCCACCGCTCCCGGAAGAGCGTGTCCAGGGCCCCGACGACCGGGCCGCGCAGCGCGAGCTGCACGTCGTGCCAGGGCGGACGGGGGCCGTAACGGGACGACATGCGTACGGCCTGCGGGTCGCCCCGGTGGGCGTCGTCGTCCCGCCGGCTGTGGCACAGGTCGATGCCGCCGGCGAAGGCGACGTCCCGCTCCGGGGCCGCCGGACGCCGCAGCACCACCAGTTTCTGATGGTGCGAGCCGCCGCGGCGGACCCGTTGGTCGAGCAGCACCTCACCGCCCGCGGCGGAGATCGTCTCGCTCAGGTCGCGGTTCTCCTCCTCGCTGTAGGACAGCGCGTCGAGGTGTGACCGCCAGATCAGCCCCTTGACCACGACGCCGCGCTGCGCCGCCCGGGCGAACAACTGCGCCACGGTGGGGCCGTCGGGCCGCAGCAGCTGGTCGGGATCGCCCCGCCAGTCGGTGAAGAACAGGTGGTCGCCCTCGGTCAGCGATTCCACCTCGGTGACCAGGCGGTCGAAGTAGGTCGCGCCGTGAATTAGCGGCTCGACCAGGTTTCCGTCGGCCCAGACGGGTAACACCGATAGCGGGTTGGCGCGTTCGGCCGCGGTGAGAAACCACTCCCGCTGCGACTGGGCCCCTGCCCTCCCCGAGGTCGACACGTCCTCACGGTAGGACCCCCGCCGTGGGTCCGCACGCCGGAGGCACACCGGTGACGTGACCGGCACCCCGCCCGAAACCCGACGCGACGTACCAGGAGGCCACCCCATGCCCGGCGAGACGACGAACCCCGTGACCGAGCACCGCGAGCCGGCGGTCGAGGGCGAACGGGGTGCCCTGGTGGCCCTGTTGGTCATGGTGCTGCTGGGCGTGGCCGGGATCTTCGCCGTGTCCTGAGCGGTGCCGCGTCGCGGGGGGCGGGGGGGGGCCCCCCCCCCCCCCCCCCCGGGGGCGGGGCGCCCCCCCCCCCCCCCCGGGGGGGGGCGCCCCCCCCCCCGGGGGGCCCCCCCCCCCGCCGCCCTGGAGTACACGAAACCCCCGCGCAC
>NZ_JBITMV010000008.1:3196-25285 GCF_044466625.1 Micromonospora sp. NPDC049366 | reverse complement strand
GGGGGGGGGGGGGGGGGGGGGGGGGGGGGGGTGGGGGGGGGGCGGGGGGGGGGGCGCGGGGGGGGGGGGGCGCGCGGGGGGCCGCCGGGGGGGGGGGGGGGGGGGGGGGGGGGGGGGGGGCGGGCCCCCCCCCCCCCCCCCCCACGACGGGGTCAGGGCCGCGGTCCCTGACCCCCGGTGTGCGGCAGCCGCTCCGCCGGGATGACGCCGAGCTTGCCGGCCTTGAAGTCCTCGAACGCCTGGAGCAGCTCGTCCCGGGTGTTCATGACGAACGGGCCGTAGTGCGCCACCGGCTCCCGGATCGGCTGCCCGCCCATGATGTAGAGGTCCAGGGCCGGCGTGTGGGCGTCCTGCCGGGCGTCCGCGGTGAAGCGCAGGGCGTCGCCCGGCCCGTGCACCGCGAGCTGACCCGTGTGCACCGGCCGCCGGTCGGCGCCGACCGTGCCCCGGCCGCCCAGCACGTACGCCAGGGCGTTGAACTCCGGCCGCCAGGGCAGGTCGACCTGCGCGCCCGGCTGCACCGTGACGTGGGTGATGGTGATCGGGGTGTGGGTCGAGCCCGGCCCGTGGTGCCCGGCGATCTCACCGGCGATCACCCGGATCAGCGCGCCGCCGTCCGGTGTGGTCAGCAGAGCCGACTCCTTGCCGCGGATGTCCTGGTAGCGGGGCGGGTTCATCTTGGCTGCCCGGGGGAGGTTGACCCACAGCTGCGTGCCGTGGAACAGCCCACCGCTCATCACCAGGTGCTCCGGCGGTGCCTCGATGTGCAACAGGCCGCTGCCGGCCGTCATCCACTGGGTGTCGCCGTCGGTGATGGTGCCGCCGCCACCGTGCGTGTCCTGGTGGTCGAAGACGCCGTCGATGATGTAGGTGACGGTCTCGAAGCCGCGGTGCGGGTGCCACGGGGTGCCCTTCGGCTCACCCGGGGCGTAGTCGACCTCGCCCATCTGGTCCAGGTGGATGAACGGGTCCAGCTCGGTCAGCGGCACCCCGGCGAAGGCCCGGCGCACCGGGAAACCCTCGCCCTCGAAGCCACTCGGCGCGGTCGTGAGCCGGCGGACCGGTCGGAAGGCGGCCGACTCCTCCAGTCGGGGCAGGCGGGGTAGGACGAGGACGTTGTCGACGGTGATCGCGGGCATCGGTGGCTCCTAACTCGTGGCGTGGGGGGTCGAGGCGTCCCGGGTCGACCGGAGCCGGTGGCCGAGGCGTTCGAAGATCCGGGTGAGGCAGGCGACCTCGGCGTCGTCGAGGTCGTCCATGAAGTGGGCCCGCACCGACGCCAGGTGGTGGGGTGCGGCCTCGCGCAGGGTCAGCAGTCCGGCGGCGGTGAGCACCGCCTCGCTGCCGCGTCGGTCGTCCGGGCAGGGTTGCCGGGTGACCAGGCCCCGACGCTGCATCGAGGAGATCTGGTAGGTCAGGCGGCTGGGCGAGAAGATCAACCGGCTCGCCAGCTCGCCCATCCGCAGCCGCTGGCCGGGAGCCTCGGAGAGCAGCACCAGCACGTGGTAGTCGGCGAAGCTCAGCTCGTCGTCCGCGCGCAGGTCGTCCTCCAGCCGCGTGAACAGCCGCTGGCTGGACTCGATGTAGGCGCGCCAGGCGGCGAGTCGGGCGCTGTCCAGGCTCTCGGTCACGTGGAGAAGAGTAGCACTCCTTCAAAATTTAACTAGTGCTCCGGACGCGCCCCCTCTTGCGCTGATCGTGTCCGGCGAGAGATGACCTACAGGTTTGAAGAAAAGGGCGCGGCGGCGGCCCGGCCGGGTGTGCCAGACTGCGCGGCGTGGACCAGCTCGAACTCACCGTCGACGGCCTGCTGCTGCGGCCCTGGCGCGACCCGGACGCCCCGGCCGTCCGCGACGCCCTGCGCGACCCTGACATCGCCCGGTGGAATCCGCAGGGCGGGCCGGTCGACGACGCGTCCGCGTTGCACTGGGTCCGTCGCCGCGCCGACTGGTCCGCCGGCGACCACGTCTCGCTGGCGGTCGCCACCGCCGCCGACGACGAACTGCTCGGCTCGGTGTCCCTGCACCAGATCCGCGGCGAGAACGCCGGCATCGGCTACTGGACCGTCCCCGCCGCGCGGGGACACGGCGTGGCGTCGCGCTCCGTCGACCGGCTCACCCGCTGGGCCTTCGACACCCTCCGCCTGCACCGCGTCGAGCTGTGCCACGCGGTGGCGAACACGGCCTCCTGCCGGGTCGCCGAGCGGGCCGGCTACGCCGCCGAGGGCACGCTCCGCGAGTCCTACCGGTACGGCGACGGCCGCCGGCACGACGAGCACCTGCACGCCCGGCTGGCGACCGACCGCTGACCCGGGGCCGTGCGGCTGCCGGCCCCGGGGCGTTCCGTCAGCTGACGGCCGGGTTGGGGCCGGTCATGTGCAGGCGGCCCAGCAGCTGTCGGGCCTGGTCGGCCAGGCCCGCGTCGACGATGACGGCGTACTGGCCGGCGCGCAACGAGCTGGCCGAGGTGAAGTCGCGCTGTCCGCCGGTCATGGCGTGCGCCACCGCCCCGAACACCGCACCCCAGATCGCGCCGATCACCAGCCCCACGATGATCACGGCGAGCCAGTTGCCGACGGTGAAGATGCCGAAGAGTAGCCCGATGAAGAGCCCGAACCAGGCTCCCGTACCGGCGCCGACCAGCGCGGCGCGGCCCGTGGTCATCCGGCCCAGCACGGTCTCGACCAGAGTGAGGTTCGTCCCGACGATGCTGGTGTGTTCCACCGGGAACCGATTGTCCGCCAGATAGTCGACGACCCGCTGGGCGGACGGATAGTCCGGGTAGGACCCGATCGTCACGCTGGGCGGCCCACTCTCCGGCCCGTGCCCGTCACCGGGGGTCGTCGGCCGACCCGCCGGACCGGACGGAAGCAGGTCACCGCCGGGCAGGCCCGAGCGCCAGCCAGTCTGTCCCGAAGAACTGGTCATGAGCTTCCTCCCTCGTCAGCCGCCCGGTTTCCCGGCCCCGGCGACCGGTAACACCTGACCGTCGGGTGGCTGCCGGTCCCGCGGCGGCGGGCAACTCGCCGTGATGGACGCCGTTTGTCCGTTATCACGGGCTGCCGGACACCGCGATGTCGGCGACCGGGTGTGGGTCATGACTGGTGACGGCGCGGGCCGCCCCGGCGACGGTCGGTCACCGGGGCGGCGCGTCGGCCGCTCAGGAGCAGGGGACTCCGTCGAGCGCGTAGCCGCTCGGCGCGGGCAGGGTGCCGCCGGACCAGGTACCCTGGAAGCCGAGCGTCACCGTGCCCCCGCTGGGCAGGGCGCCGTTCCACGCGACGTTGCGCACGGTGATCCGATCGCCGGACTGGCTCCATTCGCCGTTCCAGCCGTTCGCGAGCCGTACGCCGGCGCCGACCGTGAACGTCAGCGTCCAGCCGGTGCGCGCCGCGCCGCGGTTGGTCACCCGAAGTTCCGCGGTGAAGCCGCCGGGCCAGGAGTTCGGCGTGTACGTGACGGCGCAGCCGCCGGTCGGGGGAGTCGTCGGCGGGGTCGTGGTGGGCGGTGTGGTGGTCGGCGGCGGGCCCGCGGCGACCGCCAGGTCGTACGCCCGTTGCGGCACGAACTGCCCGGCGGGGGCGATACAGCCGTCCGCCTCGCCGGGCAGCTTCACCCACAGGAAGGCGTCGATCGCCGGGTCCCCGGTGGCCGTGGTGCTGGGGGTGCCGATCGCCCGCCCGGCCGGGTCGCACCACTCCGAGCCGGCGGGTCCGTTGCCGTTGCGGCTCGTGTCGATGACCGCGGTCAACCGGGAGATCCCGGTGGCCGCGATGATCGCTCTGGCGTACGTGACCGACTCGGCGGTGGTGCGGTAGTTCGACACGTTCAGCGAGATGCCGTCGGCGCTGGTGCCGATCTCCGCGCCGAGCAGTCGGGAGGCCGCCTCGGCGGGGGAGAGCCAGGCCGAGTGCCCCGCGTCGAAGTAGACCTTCGCGAGGGCGGAGCCGGCCTTGAGCCGCTTTCCGGCGTACGCCATGGAGGCCCGGGTCTCGGCCTGCTGGGCGGCGGTCTGGCAGCTGGTCATCAGCGGCAGCACGTCCGGCTCCAGCACGATGGTGGCGGGTCGGCCGGCCAGCCCGGCGGCCACCTGGTCCACCCACGCCCGGTAGCTGGCGTGGTCGGGCGCGCCCCCGCCGCTCGCCCCGCTGCAGTCCCGGTTGGGGATGTTGTAGACCACGAGGATGGGCACCTTCCCGGCCGCCGCGGCGGCGCCGACCAGGGCGTCCACCTCGGAGCGTACGGTCGAGGTGTTGGTCCGGGTGAACCACCGGCCCTGCGGCACGGCGGCGATGCGGTCGCGGATCACCGGGGTGCGTGGGTCGCTGGGGTTCGCGGCCACCCAGGCCGCGGCGGCGGTGGCCGGGTCGACGTAGAACGCCGAGTCGGCGGCGACCGCGGCCGGCGGGCGGAGGGTGACGGCCGCTACGGCGGTGACGGCCACTGCGCCGGCCGCGGCGGCGGCGACGAGCGCGGATCTGCTTCCCATGGCTCTCCTCTCATCGACGAGCGCCTCTGGAAGCGCTCCCATCCATGGCCGTCAAAATACGTGCGGATTGCCGTCGTGTGAAGACCCGGGAACACCCGGGATGGCGGAAGAATGAGGTCGTGCGTCTGGTCATCACCGCCGACACCCACGTGCCGAAGCGTGCCCGGGACCTGCCCGCGCCGCTGTGGGCGGCGATCGACGAGGCCGACGTGGTGCTGCACGCCGGTGACTGGGTGGACGAGTCGCTGCTCGACGCGATGCTGGCCCGGTCGCGCCGGCTCATCGGCGTGCACGGCAACAACGACGGGCCGCCGCTGCGGGCCCGGCTACCGGAGATCGCGCGGGTCGACCTCGACGGCCTGCGCGTGGCGGTCGTCCACGAGACCGGCGCGCGGACCCGCCGCGAGGAGCGCTGCGCCGCCCGCTTCCCCGACACGGACCTGCTGGTCTTCGGGCACTCGCACATTCCGTGGGACACCCGGGCGCCGGGCGGGCTGCGGCTGCTCAACCCCGGCTCGCCCACCGACCGTCGCGCCCAGCCGCACGCGACCTACCTCACCGCCCGGGTTGCGGCGGGGCGGCTGCGTGACGTCACGCTGCACCGCCTCCCGCCGCGCTGACCCGCGCCGCGGTCACCGGCCGCGGCCGGTCTCCTCCTGAAGCTCGTCGATCCGCCGGGAGGCCTCCGCCTTGGTCAGCCCCTCCGGCACCTCCGCGTCGGCCTCCCGGGCCAGCGTGGCCAGGTACGACTCCTGAGCAGCGGTGGGCGGCTCGTCGCCGGTGACCCACTCGTCCGGGTCCTTGATCGCCGCCTGCGGGTCGGCGCGCTCGCTGTCGCGGTTCGTCATGGTCTCCACCTTCCTTCGAACAGGCGTGCCAATACCCCGATCGGCACCGCTTCATGCGCGGCACCCGCGCATCCGGCGGCGCGGACACGGCGGCTCCCGCGCGTCTCCCGACGCCGGCGCCGGTGGCGCCTACGATCGTCGGCGTGAGCGCGGACCGGTCGGGCGTGGTGGTGGTCGGGGCCGGTATCGCCGGTGTGGCGTGCGCGCTGGAGCTGGTCCGCGCCGGTGTGCCGGTCGAGGTCCGCGAGCGGGCGCACGTGCCGGGTGGCCGGATGGCCAGCAAGCGCTTCGACGGCCGACCCGCCGACATCGGTGCCGCCTACCTCACCGTCAGCGACCCGGGCTTCGCCTCGGTCGTGGACGGCTGGCACGCGGCCGGTCTGGTCCGGGAGTGGACCGACACCCTCGTGTCGTACGGGCGCGACGGTCGCCGCGAGGTGTCGGGGCCGATGCGCTGGGCCGCGCCGCGCGGGCTGCGCTCGCTGGTCGAGCACCTCGCCCGTGACCTGCCGGTGACCGTCGACCGCCTGGTGCTGAGCGTCGAGCCGGGGCCGGCGGTGAGCGGCGAGCCCTGCGCCGCCGTCGTGCTGGCGATGCCCGGTCCGCAGGCGGCGCTGCTGCTCGACCCGGCGCTGGCCACCGCCACCCGCGCCGTGCAGGCGCAGCGGTGGTCGCCGTCGCTGGCCGCGGTGCTGCGCTTCCCGTCCCGCCGCTGGGCGGACTTCCGGGGCGCCTTCGTCAACGACCACCCGGTGCTCGCCACCGTCTGCGACGACGGCGATCGGCGCGGCGACGGCGAGCCGGTGCTGGTCGCGCACACCACGCCGGAGTTCGCCGCCCGGCACCTCGCCCAGCCCACCGGGGCCGGGCCGGCCGTCGAGGAGGCGGTCCGGGACCTGCTGGCGCTGCCCGAGCCGGCGGCGCACGTTCACGTGCACCGCTGGACGTACGCGAAACCGTCGGCCACCCCGGGCGACGCCACGCACCACCTGGACGCGGACGGGATCGGGCTGGCCGGGGACGCGTTCGGGCCGCCCCGGGTGCAGACCGCGTGGCGCTCCGGTCGGGACCTGGGGCGGGCGCTGGCGGCGCGCCTGACCTGATCCGGTCAGCTCGGCGCGGCGGCCACCGCCGCCCGGTCGGCCGCTCCCTCGTCGCGGGCGCCGGTGCGTTCGCCGGCCCGGTCGAGCAACTGCATCACCGGGGTCGCCGCGATGCCGTGCACCACCACGGACACGACCACCACCAGCCCGACGGTCGCCCACAGCAGCTCGGCCTGGGGAAAGTCCGCCTCGGCGGTGGCGTACGCCAGGTAGTAGAACGACCCGACCCCGCGGATGCCGAACAGGGCGATCACCCAGTGCTCGGCGGGCCGCCCGGGGGCGCCGCGCAGCGACAGCCAGCCCAGCAGGGGCCGGAGCACGAAGACCAGGGCCAGCCCGACCGCCGCCGCCGGCCAGGTCAGCGGTCCGAGCAGGCCGCCCACCACGGCCCCGCCGAGCAGCAGGAGCAGCAGGACGGTGAGCAGCCGCTCGACCTGCTCGGCGAAGTCGTGCAGCACCGAGTGGAACTCGTGGGTCCGTTCGGCGGCCCGGATCGCCCGGGCGGCCACGAAGACCGCCAGGAAGCCGTAGCCGCCGGCCACCTCCACCAGCCCGTACGCCAGGAAGGTGGCGGCCAGCGCGAGGAAGCCCTCCGCGTGCCGGGCGAGCCGCAGGTGGCTCGGCGCGCGGAAGAAGAGCTTGCCGAGCAGCCAGCCGACGAGCAGGCCACCGCCGACCCCGACGGCGACCTTCCACAGCACGTCGACGGTGAACCAGTGGGCCACCCAGTCGCGTGGGGCGAGGCTCGTGGTGGCGATGGCGATGGCCGCGTAGACGAACGGGAAGGCCAGCCCGTCGTTGAGCCCGGCCTCGGAGGTGAGCGCGAAACGGACCTCGTCCTCCGAGTCCTCCACATCGGTCGGCTCACCGACCTGCACGTCGGAGGCGAGCACCGGGTCGGTCGGGGCGAGCGCGCTGCCGAGCAGCAGCGCGGCGGCCGGCACCAGACCCGCCCACCACCAGCCCAGCAGGGCGACGGCGGCGATGCAGAGCGGCATCGCGATGGCGAGCAGCCGCCAGGTCGACGACCACCGGGACCAGCTCAGCGGCCGGTCGATCTTGAGCCCCGCGCCCATCAGGGCGACGATCACCCCGATCTCCGTCAGGTGGGTCGTCAGCACGGGATGGGCCAGCGGATCGGGCACCGGCAGGCCGGTGGGCAGGAGGAACACGACCATGCCGAGGCCGAGGAACGCGATCGGCATGGAGAGCGGCCGCCGTTCCAGCACCCGGGGGAGTATGCCGGCGAGCAGAGCACCGAGTCCCACCACCGCGAACGCCACATCCACCGGTTCCACCGCACCACCCTCCGGCCGCGCCCACGACCCGCGGGCAGGTGGTGACGACCATGCCCCGCGAACGCTGCGGCCATGCGCGGCCGGCGCCGGCAATCCGTACGGGTGTCCGGTGCGCGGGTCGTGGCCGTCGACGCCGCGGCCGGGCCGGCCCGGTCACCTCGGTCGGGTCAGGGGCGAATCGTCCAGCGTCGCCAGCAGCGCCGCCGGGTCGTCGTAGACCGCCACCGCGCCCGCCCCGACCAACTCGCCCCGGCTGGTGCCGCCGCAGGTGAGCCCGACGCACGGGATGTCCAGCTTCTGCGCGGCCGCGACGTCCCAGACCGAGTCGCCCACGAACACCACCCGCCCGGCGGTCAGCCCGGACTGGTCCAGCGCGGCGACCAGGATGTCGGGGGCGGGCTTGCTCTGCTCGGCGTCCGCCGAGGAGGTGACCTCGGCGATGACGTCGTCCGCGTCCAGCGCCCGGCGCAGCGCGGTCACCTCGTGCTCGGCCGCCGAGGTGGCGAGCACCACCCGCAGCCCCCGCTCGGCGCAGGCGCGCAGCAGGTCGGCGGCGCCGGGCAGCGGCGTCAACCGCTCCCAGTACTCCGCGTAGAGCGTGTCGTGCGCGTCGCGCAGCTTGCCGTCGGCGTCGCGGTCGCGCTCCGGCCCGAGCAGGTGGTCGAGCAGCTTGTCGGAGCCCATCCCGATGGCGCGGTGCACGCTGGCCATCGGCACCGGCCGGTCGGTCTGGCGCAGCGCCTCCCACCAGCTCACGGTGTGCAGGTACGTGCTGTCGACCAGCGTGCCGTCGACGTCGAACAGGACCCCGGCGGGATTGTCGGTAGGCATGGGCCTCCTCCTACCCGCGGCGGGCGGGGCTCAGTCGGTCGGCAGGAGAATCTCGAACCAGACGGTCGAGCCGCGGACCGTCGGGTCCGTGCCCCAGGCGTCGCTCAGCTCCTCGATCAGGCCCAACCCGCGACCCCGGCTGCTCAGCGTGTCGGTCTGCGTGCGGGTGACCGTGCCCCGGGTGCCCGAGTCGGCCACCGAGACCAGCAACCGTTCCGCGCTGAGGTCGATCTCCACCCGGGCGGCCGTGCCGGCGTGCAGCAACGCGTTGGTGGTCAGCTCGCTGGTGCAGAGCACGGCGGCGCCGATCACCGGCTCCGGCACCTGCCACTCACCGAGCTGCGCGGTCATCCAGTGCCGTACGCGGCTCGGCGCGGTCGGCTCGGCCGGCACCTCCATGCTCGCCGAGCGGCTCGGCTTCAACGCGTGCTCGACGGCGAGCACGGCCACATCGTCCTCGGTGGTGCCGGACACCGCCGCGGTGGCCACCGCGCACAACGCCCGGGGGTCGCCGCTGCCCGCGTCGGTGACCGCGTCGGCGAGGGCGTCGAGGCCGGCGGTGAGGCTCTGCCGCCGCCGCTCCACCACCCCGTCGCTGAACAGGAGCAGGGTGTCGCCCGGCGCGAACCGCACCGTGCCGGTCGCCGGGCGGGAACCGAGACCGAGCGGCGCGCCGACCGGCAGGTCGACGAATTCGGCGTACGGGCGGTCGTCGGGCGTGCAGCGGCGGATCAGCGGGGCGGGGTGGCCCGCGCTGGCCAGCGTGAGCTCCTGGCGCTCCGCGTCGACCACCCCGAAGATCACGGTCACGAACAGCTCGTGCGTGTCGCCCTCCGCGCCGAGGCTGGTGACCAGCCGGTCCAGGCCGGTGAGCACGGAGTCGGGGCGCGGATCGGTCAGCGCCAGCGCGCGGAGCGCGGCCCGGACCTGCCCCATCCGCGCGGCCGCCTGCACGTCGTGCCCGGCCACGTCGCCCAGCACGACGCCGAGCTGCCCGGTGGGAAGCAGGAACGCGTCGTAGAAGTCGCCGCCGGCCGCGTTGCCGTCCACACCCGGGTCGTAGCGGGCGGCGATCCGCAGCAGCGGCAGGTCGGGCAGGTGCTCCGGCAGCATGCTGCGCTGCAACAGCTGGGCGGTGCCGTGCTGCGTCTCGAACCGGCGCGCCCGCTCCGCCGCCTGCCCGATCAGCTCGGCCGACGCCGCGAGCAGCGCGCGCTCCGCGGCCGACCACAGGTGCGGGGCCTGATGACCGACCGACAAGCCACCGCGTACGACCGTGGCGCGCAGCGGCACCGCGGCCAGCGCGGCGACCTTCTGGTCGTGCCGGTCGGCGGCCGTGTCCCGCAACGGCTGGCCGGCGCCGACGTACAGCGGCTCGCCCGTCGCCGAGGCCCGCACCAGCGGGTCCGGCCAGCTGGCCGGGGTGCGTCGCCACAGCGGCGGCAGGCGCTCGTCCGCCTCGTCCATCAACTCACCCCGGACCCGGCGGACCATCCGCCACCCGCCACCGCCCTCGTCGACGGCGAAGGCCACCCGGTCGGCGCCGAAGGCGCGCAGGGCGTGCCGCAGCGCGACCCGGGCGACGTCGTCCAGGGTGAGGGTGCCGGCGAGCGCCGCCGCCACCTCGCTGAGGCTCTGCAACTGCTGGGTGACGTGCGTGGTCTCGGCGGCCACCGTGAGAACGCCGACGATCTCCCCGGCGCTGTCCCGCACGGGGGAGTAGCCGAGGGTGAAGACCGCCTGCTCGGCGCCGCGACCGCGGATCAGCGGGAGCGTGCTGTCGCGCTCCAGGAACGTCCCGCCGTCGCGGTAGACCCGCTGGACCGCCTCACCCACACCGGGCAGGCGCCACAGCTCCGGAAGGACCTCGGCCGCCGGCCGACCGACGGCGGCCGGGTGCTTGTCGCCGATGAGCTCGGCGTACCCGTCGTTGTAGAGCAGGACGAGGTCGTCGCCGTGGGCGAGGGCCATCGGCACGGGTGAGGCGAGGATCAGGTCGACGACCGCGCGTACCGCCGGGTCCCACTCCTGGCGCGGGCCGAGCGCGGTGCGGGCCCAGTCGTGGCCGAGGACGACACCCGCCGCGCCGGCACCGGCGGGCGCCCCGGACACCGGAGCTGGTGGCGTGGGCACTCGTCCGACCGTTCCTGGCATGCCCGCAGCCTAGCCCGAGGACGCCTCGACGGTTTCCGATCATGTGCGGTGCGTCGCGGCCGGCCTGGCGTCGACGGGGCGCCGGACCGGGAACCGCTGCGCCGGCAGTCGCGCGGGTGGGCGCGGCACGGCGGGTGCCGGATGTCCGGCCGGAGCGGGCGGCCCGACGGCGCAACGGTGCGTGGCCCGGTTGAACGGCAGACGCACGGGGAACGAGGCAATCCCACCCGCCGCGCGCTCGACCTCGGCCCGACGGGCGGCGCGCGGTCGGCGACCGGACGTCCGCGCGACCGTGGCGACCAGCGGGGACGACCGGACAACCGCCCGTACGGGCACGGCAGCCACCAGGGAGGCACGGATGACCCGGCAGGACGGACCCGACGAGCGGCACCGCAGACCGGCCGGGGTCAGCGACGAGACCGTGGCCGCCCTCGGCAAGCTGAGCGAGGCGCTGGAGTGCGTGGAGCGGGTCCGTGGCCACCTCTACTCGCTGCACCAGCTGGTCGGGCACGCCGACCTGATGCTGGACGACGCGGTGGAGATGTTCCGTGCCGCGGGCCACCCGGAGATCGCCGACCGGATCTCCACCGAGCTGCTCGGGCGCAACGTCATCGCCGGCCGGTGGACGTTCCAGATCGTCGAGGACTTCGACGACGGCTACTACGCGCTCTTCCGCGAGCTGGACCGCGACGCCCGGGACCGGTTGGTCGACGGCCGGCGGCACCTCTACGAGGCGGAGATGAAGGAGCAGCGGCGGACGCGGGGCCGGCCGGGGCACGAGGCGCGCCCGGGCGCCGCCGGCTGACCCACCGACAGTGGCGCCGGGGGCGGTCAGTCGCCGGGGCGGGCGTCCGCCGGCCGGCGGCGCGCCGCGTCGTCGGCGATGATCACCGTGGCGACCATCAACGCGACGCAGAGGCTGAACAGCCACGAGTCGTCGGAGACGAGCCAGGCGGAGACGGGCGCCTGGAGCGCGGCGAGCAGGAAGCCGAGCCACGCGAGACGACGCTGACGAACGGAGAGGATGCCGGAGCCCTGGTGCATCCGAAAAGTCTTACGCGGCAGGGCCCGATTGCCGTCCCCCGTTCGGCCGATTCTGGATGAGCTGTCCGTTTTCCCGCCCTTACGGACAGCGTTTCTTGTCGCCACGGCCCACCCGGCCGATGCGGCACCCGGGGCCCGGCGGAAGATGTGCGCCGTGTCCACCACCCCCACCCCACCCCGCGCCTCGCTGCTCCTGCTGGCCTACCTCGCGTTCGTCAGCCTCGGGCTGCCGGACGGACTGATCGGCGTCGGCTGGCCCTCGATCCGGGCCGACTTCGACGTGCCGACGGAGGCGGTCGGGCTGGTGCTCACCGCCGGCACGGCCGGCTATCTCACCTCCAGCATCCTGGCCGGCTTCACGCTGGCCCGGCTCGGCGTGGGCTGGCTGCTGGCCGGCAGCACGCTGCTGGCCAGCCTGGCGCTGACCGGTTACACGGTCAGCCCCGGCCTGGTCCTGATGGTCGGGTGCGCGCTGGTGCTCGGGCTCGGCTCCGGCGCGATCGACTCCGGCCTCAACGCGTACGCCGCCAGCGCCTTCGGCCCCCGACACATGAACTGGATGCACGCCTTCTTCGGGCTCGGCGTGGCGATCGGGCCGCTCATCATGACCGGGGTCCTCAGCGCGGGTCTGGCCTGGCGCTGGGGCTACGGGATCGTCGCCGGCGCGCAGCTCGCCCTCGCCGCCGCCTTCGCGCTCACCGTGCGCGCCTGGCGCCGCGGCCCGGCCCGCGCCGACACCTCGGCCACCCCGGCCGTGGTCGCCGACGCCGTCTCCGGGCCCGCCGGAGGCACGCACGAGGGCCCACCCGTGCCCGTGCCGGTGCGGGAGACACTGCGGCTGCCGGCGGTGTGGGTGGGCGCGCTGGCGTTCATGGTGTACGTCGCCATCGAGGTGACCACGGGGCTGTGGGCGTTCCTGCTGCTCACCGAGGGACGAGGTCTGGCCGCCGGGGCGGCGGGCCTGTGCGTCTCGGCGTACTGGGGGAGCCTGTTCGTGGGTCGGGTGGTGCAGGGGATCGTGGCCGAACGCCTGGGCGCCGGCCGGGTGCTGCGCGGCAGCCTGCTCGGCATGGCGGCCGGCGCCGCGCTGATCGCGGTGCCCGGTCCGGCCTGGGTGGCGGTGCTCGGCCTCGTCGTGGTCGGGTTCGCCGCCGCGCCGGTGTTCCCGCTGCTCACCCTCACCACCGCCGAGCGGGTCGGGGCCGCGCACGCCGACCGGGCCATCGGGTTGCAGATCGGCACCGCCGGGCTCGGCGCGGCCGTCGTCCCCGCCGGGGTCGGCGTGCTACTCGGGGCCGTCTCGGTGCAGGTGCTCGGGTCGGCGCTGCTCGTGCTCGCCGTGGTGCTGATCGCCCTGCACGCCGCGGGCACCCGCCGGCCGGACCGGGACGAGACCCCCGCCGCGCTCGCCGGCTAGCCGCGACCGCGCGGGGCGGCCGGGCCGGGAGGACGCGCCCGCCGCGCTCGCCGGGACAGCACCCGCGTGCACCCGCCCCTGCTGCCGCGGAAGGCGGCCGGACGCGTCCACGCGCCCGGCCGCCCCGCGGTCGGTGGGGGTCGTCGGGAGGTCAGCCGGTGTCCGGGCCGGTGCGGCCGGTGGTCGACGGGCGGTAGGCCCGGTCCGTGTCGGTCGGCTCCCGGCCGGCGCCGGCCGCCTGGCCGCCCCGGTCCGCCGCCTCCGGCCCGTGGCCGAACGCCGACTCCTCACCGGCGTCGTTGCCGGTGACGTCGTCGGCCTGCCCGTCGAGCGTCGAACGCGCGACGGCCCGATCCAGCTCCTCCAGTGGGAGGCGTTCCTCGTCCCGCCACACCCTGTCGTCGTCCGTCATACCTTCGCGGTACCCCCGGGCCGAGATCGCAAACGGCGTCCCGGCACGGCGACGGCCGCCGGAAGATCCGGCGGCCGTCGAGGTTGGTACCCGGGGGGCGGACGTCACGGTTGCGGGCGGTCGACCTTGCCACGCCAGGCGCCGGTCTCCTGACCGCGTCGCTCGATGAACTGCTTGAAGCGTTCGAGGTCGCCCTTCGCCCGCCGGTCCACGATGCCGAGCTTGTCGCCGGCCTGCTCGACCACGCCGTGCGGCTCGAACTCGAGCTGCAGGGTCACCCGGGTGGTGCTCTCGTCGAGGCGGTGGAACGTCACCACGCCGGCCTGCTGGGTGCCGCCCGTGGACCGCCAGGCGACCCGCTCGTCGGGGAGCTGCTCGGTGATCTCGGCGTCGAACTCGCGCTTCACCCCGGCGATCTCGACGGTCCAGTGCGTCATGGTGTCCGACAGTTGACGGACCTCGTTCACGCCCTCCATGAAGTGCGGGAACTCCTCGAACTGGGTCCACTGGTCGTACACGGTCCGCACCGGGACGGAGACGTCCACGTGTTCGGTCACGCCACTCATCAGGCATCCTCCTTCGCGCGCCGGCGCCGGTCGGGGCGGTGCCCCGGCCCGGTCACCAGCGAGTCGTCTCGTTCTTGTTGCCGAGCGCGGCCCAGACCTCGGACACCGTCTGGTACCGCGTGCCGTCGGGCAGCCGCTCCAGGTCGGCGATGATGTCGTCGGGCGCCTCGTTCTCCCGCGCGTTCGCGATCAACGTCTCGCGGTCACCCGGCAGGGCGGTCATCGTGATGAACCGCCCGAACCGGCTGCGCCGCTCGACGTCCTGCGAACTCATTCCCTGCGGCGCCCCGCTGCGCAGGTCGCCGGCCGGCGCCGTGGTGGCCTCCGGCTGGTCCTCGCCCGCCGGCTCCGGTACGCGGGACTCGTCGACCCGTGAGCCGCCGGTGCCGGGCCCCTGGACGAGGCCGCTCACCTCCTGGCTCATCTGCTCGTCGATCCGTGGTCCGTGCTTGCTGTTGCCACGCTCCATGCCTTCTGCGCTACCCGACGGCACCGGCGGTAAACCGGCAAGCGATCACGAACCGGCCGGCGCCTTCGGGGGAAGCACCGGTTCGTCGGGTGCCGCCTCGCCGGCCTGCAACCGCCGGCCGCGCTGCAACTCGGCGTTGATCTGCACGCCCAGCATCAGGGCGGAGTTGGACAGGTAGAGCCAGACCAGGAAGGCGATGACGGCGCCGAGGCTGCCGTACGTCGCGTCGTAGGAGCCGAAGTTGGCGACGTACAGGCCGAAACCGAAGGACGCGAGCGCCCAGGCGGCGAGCGCGACCGCGCCGCCGGGGGTGAGCCAGCGGAACCGGGGCTGGCGCACGTTCGGGGCGATCCAGAACAGCAGCGACAGCAGCATCATCATCACCAGCGCCAGCGCCGGCCACTTCGCGACGCTCCACACCGTGCGGGCCAGACCGCCCGCGTTGATCAGGTCACCCACGGCGTCCGCCACCGGGCCACTGATGATCAGGCCGGTGGCGACCACCGCCAGCAGCACCAGCGTGATGCCGGCCAGCCCGATCTGCAGCGGCCGCAGCTTCCACACCGGGCGTCCCTCGGTCACCCCGTAGACCGCGTTGGAGGCGCGGGTGAACGCGCCGATGAAGCCGGACGCCGACCACAACGCGCCGAGCAGACCGAAGCTCAGCAGCACCTTCGCCGAGCTCTCCTGGTCGACGACGTCGCGTACCACGCTGACGAACCCGTCGTTGCCCACCACCGAGCCGGCGCCGACCTGCCGCGCCAGGTCCAGCACCGTGTCGACGGTCCGCTCGCCGTCGGAGACCAGCCCCACGAGGGAGACCACCACGATGGCGGACGGGAAGAGCGCGAGCACCCCGTAGTAGGTGAGGGCGGCGGCCCAGTCGGCGCAGTTGTCCGTCACGAAGTTGCGGGCGCTGCGGACCACCACCCCGCGCCAGGTGCGCCAACTGAGCTGGCGTACCCGCCGGGGAAGGCGTGGGCGGCCCCCCTCCGCCAGGGCCACCGCGGGATCCGTCGTCGTCATGTCCCGCTCCCTGTGCCCCGGTCCCGGACGGCCCGATCCGTCCGGTCTGCGCCTGACCCGGCCGGTACCCGACGGAAGAAATCGACAAACCCCACCGCCGGTTTGCGGAGCCCGCCCGGGGGAACGGTCAAGTGAAGCCCATCGACGCGGAGGAGGACGAGATGCCCGGGCGCGAGGTACTGCCGAGCACGCTGCGACGCTCCCCGGACAAGGCGCAGCGCACGTGGGAGAAGACGCACGACTCGGCGGTCGAGACGTACGGCGAGGGGGAGCGGGCGCACCGGACCGCCTTCGCCGCCGTCAAGCACGAGTTCGAGAAGGTCGGCGACCACTGGGAGCCGAAGGGGCGCAAGGGCCCCAGCGACCGGCAGGCGGCCGGCGGCGGCCCGGCGCGTCGGGCACCCACCGCCGGTGGTGTCGACGCCAACGCGACGAAGGACCACCTGATGAAGGTCGCGCGCAAGCTGGACGTCCCGGGCCGGTCCCGGATGAACAAGCCCGAGCTGGTCAAGGCGATCCAGAAGGCGAACAACCGGCAGACGGCGAAGGCGCGGGGTCGCTGATCCCCACAGCCCTCGGGAGGGTGGTCGCCGCACCGGCGGCCACCCTCCGTCCGTCCACGTTCACCAGTGCCCGCCGCCCGGCGCCTCGATGTGCACCGCCTTCACGGCGGTGAACTCGTCCAGCAGCTCCGGGCCGTACCCGAAGCCCTGACCGCTGCCGCCGCGCGGATGCGCGGCACCGCCCGGCGCGCCGCCGAACACCGCGTTGACCTTCACGGTGCCGACCGGCAGCTCCCGCCACGCCCGCTGCGCGTGGCTCATCGACCCGGTCAGCACCGTCGCGGCGAGCCCGTACGGGGAGTCGGCCGCACAGCGCAGCGCCTCGCTGAACGAGTCCACCACCACCACCGGCGCGACCGGACCGAACGTCTCCTCGCGGACCAGCGGCATGTCGTGCCGGCAGTCGGTGACCACGGTCGCCGGGTAGAACGACCCCGACCCGTCCGGCAGCGTGCCGCCGGTGCGGATCCGCGCCCCCTGCGCCACCGCGGCGGTCACCTGGCCGTGCACGTGGTCCCGGTGCCGCCGGTCGACCAGGGGGCCCAGCTCGGTCGCGGGGTCACGGCCGGGGCCGACCCGGAGCGCGTCGGCCCGCTCGACGAGCGCGGCCACGAAGTCCTCGGCCACGTCCCGGTGCGCGTAGACGCGCTCCACCGCGACGCAGATCTGCCCGGCGTTCGCGAACGCGCCCAGCGCGGCCTCCCGGGCCGCCCAGACCGGGTCGACGTCCGCGTCCACGATCAGCGGGTCACTGCCGCCGTTCTCCAGCAGCACCTTCGCGCCGGTCCGCGCGGTGGCGGCGGCGATCGCCCGGCCGGTGGCGGTGGAGCCGACGTGCGCCACCACGTCCACCGGCTGCGCCGCCAGCGCCGCGCCGGTCTCCGCGCCGCCGGTCAGCAGCGTCAACACCCCGGCCGGCAGCGCCTCGTCCAACGCCTTCGCCAACAGCCAGCCGGTGCCGGGGGTGCGCTCGCTCGGCTTGTAGACCACCACGTTGCCGGTGACCAGGGCGGCGCCGAGCAGTCCGCAGGAGACCGCCACGGGGTCGTTCCACGGGGTGATCGCGGCGACCACGCCGCGCGGCTGCGGCGCCATGAAGTCCACCGCGTGGTGGCCGCCGTGCAGGGTGCGCCCGCCGCGCAGCGGGGCCAGCTCCGCGTACTGTCGCAGGGTGCCGATGCCCGCCTCGACGCCGCCGCGCGCGTCCGCCAACGGCTTGCCCATCTCGGCCGTGACCGCCGCGGCCAGGTCCTCCGTCACCGCCGCCACGGCGTCCGCGGCGCGGCGCAGCGCCGCGGCCCGCTCCGCCGGGGCGGTGCCCGCCCACTCGGGGGCGATCTCGCGGGCCGCCTCCACCGCCTTGCCGACCACGTCGGCCGACGCGACCGGCGCGGACGTGACCGGGGTGCCGTCGGCCGGGTCGTGCACGACCAGCTCACCCTCCGTGCCGCCCGCGCCCCACACCCCGCCGATCAGCTGCGCAACCGTGTACATGCGGGCCTGGATGCCCGGGCCGTGGCAGGGCAAACGCGTTTCGCCGGGTTGCGCGCCGGGTAGGCGGATCCGATGACTGCCAGCGGCGCGGAGAGCGCGGGAAGCGCGGACGCCCTCGTCATCGGCGCCGGGCACAACGGCCTGGTGGCCGCGAACATCCTCGCCGACGCCGGCTGGGACGTGACGGTGCTGGAGGCGACGGGCGCGCCGGGCGGGGCGGTCCGGTCGGCCGAGGTGACCGCGTCGGGCTACCTGAGCGACCTCTACAGCTCGTTCTACCCCCTCGGCTACGCCTCGCCGGTGCTGCGCGGGCTCGACCTCGACCGGTACGGCCTGTCGTGGCGGCACGCCCCGGACGTCCTGGCCCACCTGCTGCCCGACGGTCGGGCCGCGGTGCTCAACCGGGATCCCGAGGTCACCGCCGCGTCGCTGGCCGCGTTCGCGCCCGGCGACGGCGAGCGCTGGCTGCACGCGTACCGGGACTGGACCGAGGTCGCCGAGCCGATGCTGGACACCATCCTGTCGCCGTTCCCGCCGGTGCGCGGTGGGCTCACGCTGCTGCGCCGGCTGCGGGTGTCCGGCTCGCTGCGGCTGGCCCGACGGATCGTGGTGCCGGTCCGCAAGCTCGGCGCGGAACTCTTCGACGGTGCGGGCGGGCAGGCGCTGCTGGCCGGCTGCGCGCTGCACACCGACCTGTCCCCGGAGGAGGCCGGCTCCGGGGTCTACGGCTGGCTGCTGGCGATGCTCGGGCAGCAGGTCGGCTGGCCGGTGCCGGACGGCGGCTCCCAGAAGATCACCGACGCCCTGGTGGCCCGGCTGACCGAACGCGGCGGACGCATCCTCTACGGCGCCCACGTCGACCGGGTGCTCACCGCGCGGGGACGAGCCATGGGGGTGCGCACCGTCGGCGGCGCGCTCTGGCAGGCCCGCCGGGCCGTGCTCGCCGACGTCCCGGCCCCGGCCCTCTACCTCGACCTGGTGGGGGCCGCCGCGCTGCCACCGCGCCTGGTCGAGGACCTGGCGCACTTCCGCTGGGACGGCTCGACCCTCAAGGTGGACTGGGCGCTCTCCGCGCCGGTGCCGTGGACCAACCGCGCGGTCGCGACCGCCGGCACCGTCCACCTGGGCGCGGATCTCGACGGGCTGACCAGCTACTCCGCGCAGCTGGCCCGGGGCGAGCTGCCCCGGAGCCCGTTCCTGCTGGTGGGGCAGATGACCGTCGCCGACCCGAGCCACTCCCCGCCGGGCACCGAGTCGCTCTGGTCGTACACGCACCTGCCGTTCCGCCAGCACTGGCGTCCGGAGGAGATAACCGAGCACGTCGACCGGATGGAGCGGGTGCTCGAGGAGGCGGCACCCGGTTTCCGTGACCTGATCGTCGGCCGGCACATCGCCGGTCCCGCCGACCTGGAGAAGGGCGACCCGAGCCTGGTCGGCGGGGCGTTGGGCGGGGGCACCGCGGCCGCGTACCAGCAGCTGTTCCTGCGCCCGATCCCCGGCCTGGGCCGGGCCGACACCCCGGTGGACCGGCTCTACCTGGCCAGCGCGTCCGCGCACCCGGGCGGCGGCGTGCACGGTGCCGCCGGTGCGAACGCCGCCCGTGCGGCCCTGGCCCGTGACCGTGCCCTCACCGGTGGCCTGTACGCCGCCGGGATCGGCGCCGCCCACCGCGCCATCTACCGCTGACGGGTGACGCGGACGGGCCGCGAGGGTGGTCAGCGCTCCAGGTTGCGGTGCTTGCTGCGCAGCCTGAACGGCATCAGGGCGCTCTCGATCTTCGTCGCCGTGGTCATCTTCGACGCGCCCTCCCGGCGCTCCTCGAAGCGGATCGGCACCTCGAGGATCGTGTGCCCGAGCTTCGTCGCCAGGTAGTGCATCTCCACCTGGAAGCTGTAGCCGTTGGACTGCACCCGGTGCAGGCCGATGTCGCGCAACGCGTCGGCACGCCAGATCTTGAAGCCGGCGGTGAGGTCGCGGATCCGCACCCGCAGCAGGGTGTGCACGTAGAGGTTCGCCCAGCCGCTGAGCGCGCGGCGGTAGAGCGGCCAGTTCTCGTCCAGCTCACCGCCGGGCACATACCGGGAGCCGATCACCACGCCCGCCTGGGTCGACAGCAGGGCGCCGAGCATGCCCGGCAGCGCCTCCGGCGGGTGGGACAGGTCGGCGTCCATCTGCGCCACGTACTCGGCGCCGCCGTCGAGGGCCCGGGTGATCCCGTCCACGTACGCGCGACCGAGGCCCTCCTTGCCCGCCCGGTGCACGACCTCGACCCGGTCGGGGTGCTCGATGGCCAGCTTGTCCGCCACCTCGCCGGTCCCGTCGGGGGAGTTGTCGTCGGCGACGAGGACCTTCAGACCCGGCAGCGGCAGGGCGAGGAGCCGCTCGACCAGCACCGGGAGGTTCCCAGCCTCGTTGTAGGTGGGCACCACGACGGTCAGTCGGGCGTCCCGCCACGGAGCGGGCAGCTGCACGGGTTCGATCATGGCGGACATCCTCGGTTTGCGGACAGAGATTCACTGAGAGCGTAGCCAGTGGCGGTGTGAGTTTCGTAAAGGCTCCCCGTCCGGACGATTGCGCACCCCGAGCCGGCCGTCCTCGCGCGCTCCCCCCGTCCTCCTCGTCGTCGCCAGCCGGGTCGAGGGCGGGCGGGTCGACCGGGTCCGCGGTCGAGGGGCTCTGGGGGTCGAGAAGTCAAGCCGTGTCACCGGGCCTACCGGTGCGCGCCGGCGCCCGGCCAAGATTGCGCCTTGACGAGCGGGCCCGCAGAAGCCAGCAGATTTCAGTCCCAGAACCGACTGCGATGCGGCTTTCGAGCAATTCGTAGGGGTTGCCTTTCGAGCCGTTGAACAAATCTTGGAGCTCGCGGACGCACTTTATAACTTCTGGTTTTGTGTAAGGCGTATTGGGAAAGAATCGCTGTAGGGCTTTTCGGAAATCTGCCACGGCGTATCCCTCCCTTTCCTGCGCGTAGGCGTTGATCGCCTCCTCCATCAACGCTGTTTGACGACGCTTCAGCCGGATGGTGGTGTCCGTGTCACGGAAGGTCAGTGTTCCTCTCCGGTTGCCGTCTATTCTCAGGCTGATTCCTTCAGTCTGAACCAGCATGGATTCGTGGGTGGCCGGGCCGTTGTCGGCAGCGTTGTCGCTGATGACCGCAGGCGTCACCATATCGACGGTGCCGTGATGGTTCGGTGGCATCGGGGTTGCTGGCGGAGCGGCGGGGAGCAGTGCGTCCCAGTGGTCGTTGTTGGTGTACAAGAGGTGCACCTCCACCGACCGGACCAGTCCGTCCGGGTCGAGGCAGTAGGAGCCTCCCGCGACGTCGTGGACGTGTACGCGTGCGTCGAGCGTTTCGGCGAGCAGTGAGACGAATGCGTCGCCGGCGTCGCTGCGCCAACTGGTGGCCCAATTCTGGACAGCATCCGCAAATGCTGTGCGTTCATCTCCGCTTACCCGAGCCAGTGAGTCGGCGTCGTTCGTGACGACGCCGGCCAGATGTGCCTCAATCAAGGGTTGAAGGAATTGTGGGTCGAAGCCGAATGTCGTCGGGTTGCGAACAATTCGCGCCAGCCGGTTGGCCACGACCGTCGTCGCATTAACGAAGTGCGGACTTCTGCTAACTTCCTCCGCGGCTGCTGGTGGATATTGCGCGAGCTCATTCAGCCACTCGGCGACGATGCCATCCCGCGGGTCGTTGTCGACGGTGGAATCCGGTGATCTCAGCAGCGCTGCCACCTGCGTGGGCGCGGACAATATCACGGAGGAGAGTAGGCACCACCCGTTGCCGGGCACCCGAACAAGCACTCGTGGCAACTCTGGTTGGGGGTGGCTGGGAGAGATCGGGAGTGGGCCATACGTCTGTTCGTAATCGTCGAGCCAGTCGAAGAACAGCCGGTTGGTGTCTTCTGTTGTCTCAGGGGAGACGGGGGACGATGGTGACGCAGGGAATGTCGGCAGATCGTTGTGGTAGGTGTTGCCGGGTCGGTCAACGTGTGGGTCCCCCGGCGCGCTGGTGACGTCGATGTCGTAGCGGTGCTCACCCAGGGCGACGTCGGGCATGGGCACATCGACGGGGGGTGCGTCGTCCGTCTCCGTCTGGAAGGGGTAGGCGCTGGTGGTGGCTGGGGCGGCGGTGCTGGTGTGTTGGGGCTGGCTGGGATAGATCGGGAGTCGGCCATGCGTGGCTTCGAACTCGCGAAGAAAGTCGAAGAACAGCCGGTTGGTGTCTTCTGTTGTCTCAGGGGAGACGGGGGACGATGGTGAAGCGTCGAATGCCGGCAGATCGTTGTGGTAGGTGTTGCCGGGTCGGTCAACGTGTGGGTCCCCCGGCGCGCTGGTGACGTCGATGTCGTAGCGGTGCTCACCCAGGGCGACGT
>NZ_JBITMV010000008.1:0-3103 GCF_044466625.1 Micromonospora sp. NPDC049366 | reverse complement strand
CGACGTCGGGCATGGGCACATCGACAGGGGATGCGTCGTCCGTCTCCGCCTGGAAGGGGTAGGCGCTGTCGGTGAGGGCTGGGTGGGCGGTGCTGGTGGGTTCGGTTTGGGTGGGATAGATCGGGAGTGGGCCATGCGTCTTTTGGAACTCGAGCCAGTCGAAGAACGGCCGGTTGGTGTCTTCTGCTATCTCAGCGGAGACGGGGGGTGACGGTGAAGCGTCGAATGCCGGCAGATCGTTGTGGTACGTGTTGCCGGGTCGGTCAACGTGCGCGTCCCCCGGCGCGCTGGTGACGTCGATGTCGTAGCGGTGCTCACCCAGGGCGACGTCGGGCATGGGCACATCGACGGGGGGTGCTTCTGCCGTCTCCGCCTGGAAGGGGTGGGCGCTGTCGGTGGGGGCTGGGTGGGCGGTGCTGGTGGGCTGGGGGTGGCGGGCGTCTTCTGCCATCTCGGGGGACGTTGGCTGGAACTGCGGTGAGGGTGTGTTTTCGTGTGTTTGTGTGTGAGGTGCCGCGGACGTTTCGGGGGCGGCATCGACAACGCCATCGGCTGATTCGCCTGGCTTGAACGCTAACCGATACGTTCGACCTTCCGCGAGATTGAAACCCGCCCTCGGTATCTGTATATCTGCGTCGATGTCAGATAGGGCTCGCCGCAATTCGGATACGTCGGACATAAGGCGAGAATCTTCGTAGGTGGGGTCAATGGCGTTGCAGACTGCCATGATGTTGGCGGCCGAGACGGCCTTTCCCGGGTGCTTGACGTTGGCTCTTATCAACTCACGCAGGATGTGCCCCGACATCAGAGAAATGGATCTGGTTGCCTTCTGCCTGTCGCGAGTGGTGGTGAGTCGGCACTCGTCGACGTAGATGTCCAATCTCACCCCCGAGAAGCTCAGAGAATCATCCGGGGGTGTCTCGCTTCCCGCCAACCGATACCCTGGCCGGGTCGAGGTAGGGGGCAGAATCTCCACATCAGAATTGATTGTTCCAAGCTTCGTCCGGAGCTGCGAGATGATGCCCGTGTGCCACCCTGGCATTGGCTCCCATAGGGGTGGTTTGAGAGCGCGGTGTGCCTTGTAGAAGCTTCCGCTCGAACAGGTGGCCGCCGCCCTCGGACCCTTGTTGTATGTCCTGATCAATTCACGCATGACCAAAGCGTACGGAGATGTGATTTCCACTCGCTCATTCGTCTGTGTGTTGATCAGTGTCGACTTGTGAGGGTGGCGGAAGATCAGGCTGATCTTCAGCTCGTCCGACGTTGTTGTGAGAGCTGGGTCGTTGTCGGCGTGTTGGTGGGGTGCGCCGTAGCGGTGGTCCAGTGGTAGGTCGATCAGTGCCTGGGCGGTGGATTCGGATTGGGTGGTCCGTCGTGCTTGCGTCGGGGCGGCTCGTTGGCTGTTGGTGGTGTGTTCGTTGGGGTGTGGCTCGTGGGTGGCGATGCTGATTGCGGTGCCGGTGGGGTCGAGGATGATGGCTTGGGCGTGTAGGGGGGTGCCTAGGCGTGCGTGGACGGTGGCTCGGTCGGGGTGGTCGATGAGTCGGTCACCGGGTGGGTTTTGGGGTTCGAGCCATTGCAGTGGGTGCTGGGTGTCGGTGCTGTGGTGCAGGACGAGTGCGTGGCCGATGTCGTGGGGTCGTTGTTGCAGGACGAGGGCGGTGCTTCCGGGTCCGGCGGTGGTGAGGTGGTGTTCGAGGTCGTTCCAGGAGCGAACGGGTTGCCATCGCAGGCCGTGACCGATCTGGTCGGTGACGTGTCCGGTGTTGAGCCAGCTGTCGTCGGTGGTGTGTCGGGCGCGGGCGATGGGTGCGCGGTGTGGGTAGAGCTCCTGTTGGATCTCGGTGAGCATCTCGACGCACAGTTGGGCTCGTCGACTGTCGTCGATCAGGTGATCTGTTGGGCTTGGGCGTGGTCGGTCGGCGACGCGGTCCACGATGTGTCGCACGGTGGTGAGGTCGTAGGCGACGGGTGTCTGTTCGCCGGGCGCGGTGCGGGGGGCTTGTCGTGGGGGGTCGGCCGCGAGCGTGGTGGGGTCTGTCGGGTCCGGCCTGGTGGCGAGGGCCGGTGACGTGGTGGTGGTGGGTCCGTCGGTGATGGTGGCGGATGTCGTGGTGGTGGCAGGCGGGGCGGACCAGGCGCCAGGAACAGCCAACGGTGCGGGTGGGGAAGTGTCGCTGGTCGTGGGGGTGTCGCTGTCGGGTGGGGAAGCGGTGAACGTGTCGACCGCTTCACCTGTCGAGGGGTGGGATGCCGAGTGCGGAGGGTGCGGGGCTGCGGGCGTGTCGTTGGGTAGGTGGGGTGGTGAGAGCGCGGGGTTCGTGAGCGGTTCGGGCCCGGACGTGGTGCTGGTGGTGGGCGCGGTCGAGGAGACGCCGAGCGTCGACGGCCAGCCAGGAGCCGGTGGGACACTCCCGCCGGTCGCGAAGGCCGGTCCGCCCGCGGCCCCCGTGCCAGGCACAGTCGCACCATCGGTACTCGTGCCAGCCGCACCCACGCCCGTGCCCGTACCCACGCCCGCGCCGGCAGCCGTGCCCGTGCCGGTGCCTGCTCCCGCTCCCGTGTCGCGAGTGGGGTCGGTTTCGGCGTGCCGCCCGGACGACGGCCCGACCGGGGGCGGTGACGTCGAATACGCCGACGGCGGCGGTGAGTACGCCGGGGGCGGTGCCGTCGAATACGCCGGGGGCGGGGGTTCATAGGCCGGGACCGGGTCGGTGTTCGCGATAGTGTCCGGGTTGTCGGTCGCCGACGTTCTCGGTCCGCCGGTCGTTCTCCCGTCGCCGGTCACCGTGTCGCGGGCGGTGCCGACGCCGTGGAACGTCAGCCTGTTCAGCGCCGAGGAGACCGCGGTGGGTCCGAGGATGCCGTGGTCGATCTGACCGTTCATGATCAAACCGACGACCACCTCCGTGGTCACGTCCTCCGCCGCGCCACCGGCCAGGCCCGCCCCGCCCACGGCCGCCCGGCCACCCGGTCCCCGCGAGGACACGGTCTTCGGATCCACCCCGGCATGGCGACCCAGCCGACGCCCACCACCCTTAGCCGCGCCGAACACCCCGCTGATCAAGCTCTCCAACGCCCCCGACGCCACCGCGTCCCGGGT